>JBKHEO010000001.1:0-101286 GCA_046540755.1 Halomonas sp.
GAGGGCGAGGCGTCCGTCACCGAGGTGTGAGGCGCCTAGACATGGCGCAGGTACCAGTCGGTCTCCAGGCGGCTGACGTGCTGCATGGCCTGGTCGCGCTCGGCGTGCCGGTTGGCGAGGAAGACCCGGAGGAAGTCGTCGCCCAGGGCCGTGCGAAGGGGCTCGCTCGCCTCGAGGAGCTCCAGCGCCTGGCGCCAGCTGTTGGTCAGGCTGGGCGCGACCTGGTCGTAGGCGTTGCCGGTGATCGGTGCCGGCGGCGCGAGCTCGCCGGCCAGGCCGTGCTCGATGCCGGCGAGCAGGGTCGCCAGCAGCAGGTAGGGGTTGGCGTCGGCGCCGGCCACCCGGTGCTCCAGGCGCCGGGCGGCGTTGGGGCCGGAGGGGATGCGGATCGCCACCGAGCGGTTGTCGAAGCCCCAGGTGGGCGCCATGGGCACGTAGAGTCCCGGCTGGAAGCGCCGGAAGGAATTCAGGTTCGGTGCGAACAGCGCCACGCTCGCCGGCATCAGCGCCAGCAGGCCGGCGATCGCCTGCCTCAGCGCCGGGCTGCCCAGGACGTCGCCATCCGCGGCGGCGAAGACGTTCTCCTCGGCCTCGTCCAGCAGGCTGATATGCACATGGGTGCCATTGCCCGCCTCCAGGCCGTAGGGCTTGGCCATGAAGGTGGCCTCGAAGCCGTGGTTCCAGGCCACCCCCTTGATCAGGCGCTTGAGCAGCACCGCCGCATCGCAGGCGGCTAGCACGTCCGCGCCGTGCTTGAGGGTGATCTCGAACTGGCCCGGGGCGCACTCCTTGAGCATGGTGTCCAGCGGCAGCCCCTGGAAGTCGGCCGCGCCCTGCACTTCGTCGAGGAAGGCCGCATACTCGTCGAGCTCGCTCACCGAGTAGAGCTGGCTGTGGTGGGCGCGCTCGCCGGTGGCCGGTGAGCAGGGCGGCTGAAGGCTGCCGTCGGCATCGCGCTCGCGATCCACCAGGTAGAACTCCATCTCCACCGCCACCACCGGGGTCAGGCCGCGCTCGGCCAGGCGTGCCAGCTGGCGCGCCAGCACCCGGCGCGGCTCGGCGAAGAAGCCCTCGCCGTCGGGTTCCTCCATGGCCATCAGCAGCTGCGCCTGGCGCCCCTGGCGCCGCCAGGGGGTGGGCATCAGGGTGCCGGGTAGCGGCCGGCAGACCCGGTCGGCATCGCCGCTGGCCAGCCCCAGGCCGGTCGCCTCGATGGTGTTGCCGAGGATGTCCAGGGCATAGACCGAGGCGGGCAGGTTGATACCCTGGGTGTAGGCCTTCTCGAGGTTCTCCCGCGCCACCCGCTTGCCGCGCAGCACGCCGTTGAGGTCGCTGATCAGCAGATCGACGGTCTCGATCTCGGGATGGCGGGTGAGGAAGTCTCGCGCCTCGGCGGCGGGGTGTGGCGACATGGCGTGACGTCCCTTGTTCTGCTTGGCATGGCGCTATCTTTGAGGGTGGCTCGGGGTGTTGTCAAATTCTTTACGCCCGCCGGGCGCGACTCTCGCCCTCCGGGCGCCGCCAAGCCCCTGGCATGTTCTGGGGTAGTGCGGGAGGTTCGAGGCGCCAGTCGGCGCCGCTTGGCATCGCCGACTTGACGCGTTATGTTGAGCAAAGCATAACAACTGTCTTCATCACCGAGAGGAGGACGCCATGTCGTCCCGACCCCTGGTGGGCGTGATCGCCTGCCGCCGCGAGGTGGAGGGCCACCCGGCCCACATGGTCACCGACAAGTACCTGGCCGCGCTGCGCGAGTACGGCCTGGCGCCGGTGATCCTGCCGGTCTGGGAGGACGCCGTGGCCGGCGACCTGCCGGCCCACCTCGATGGCCTGCTGCTCACCGGCAGCTACACCAACATGGCGCCGGGGCGCTACGGCGCCGAGCGCGCCCCGGAGAACACCCGCGACGACCTGCATCGTGACGCCGCCGCTCTGGCCTGGATTCCCGCCGCCCTGGACCTCGGCCTGCCGCTCTTCGGCCTCTGCCGCGGCTTCCAGGAGCTCAACGTGGCCTTCGGCGGCACCCTGCACCAGGCGGTGCAGACGGTCCCCGGGCTGATGGACCACCGCGAGCCCGAAGGAGAGAAGGCGACCCAGTACGCCCCGAGCCATGACCTTTCCATCGTGCCCGGTGGCCGACTGGCCGCGCTCGCCCCCGAGCCTGCCACGCGGGTCAACTCGCTGCACCAGCAGGGCATCGCCACCCTGGGCCCGGGCCTGGTTGCCGAAGCGCACGCCCCGGACGGGCTCGTCGAGGCGATCTCGGTGCGCGATGCCCCGGGCTTCGCCCTGGCGGTGCAGTGGCACCCCGAGTGGCGGCCCCGCGAGCACCCCCTCTATGACGCCTTGTTCCGCGCCTTCGCCGCGGCCTGCGGGGCGCACCACGCCCACCGTGTCCAGTCGCCGGGAGCCCTCCCCCATGCGCACGCCTGACTACCAGCGCCTCGACCGTGCCCACCACCTGCACCCCTTCACCGACTTCAAGGCCCTGGGCGAGGAGGGCAGCCGCATCATCGAGCGCGGCGAGGGGGTCTATATCATCGATTCCGAGGGCCACCGCATCCTCGACGGCATGGCGGGGCTGTGGTGCGTCAACCTCGGCTACGGCCGCGAGGAGCTGGTGGAGGCCGCCGCCGCCCAGATGCGCCAGCTCCCCTACTACAACAACTTCTTCAAGACCACCCATCCGCCGGCGGTGCGGCTCGCCGAGACCCTCTGTCGTCTGGCGCCGGACCCTCTCAACCGCGTCTTCTTCACCGGTTCCGGCTCCGAGGCCAACGACACCGTGCTGCGCATGGTGCGCCGCTACTGGGCGCTGAAGGGCCAGCCCGGGAAGCAGTGGGTGATCGGCCGCGAGAACGCCTACCACGGCTCCACCGTGGCGGGGCTCAGCCTCGGCGGCATGGCACCCATGCACGAGCAGGGCGGCCCCCTGGTACCCAAGATCGCCCATATCCGCCAGCCCTGGTGGTTCGGCGAGGGAAGGTCGGAGGGCCAGGACCCCGAGGCCTTCGGCCGCGACTGCGCTGCAGCCCTGGAGGCGAAGATCCTGGAACTGGGTGAAGACCAGGTGGCGGCCTTTATCGCCGAGCCGGTGCAGGGCGCTGGCGGCGCCATCATCCCCCCGGCGAGCTACTGGCCGGCGGTGAAGGCGGTGCTCGCGAAGTACGACATCCTGCTGGTGGTGGACGAGGTGGTCTGCGGCTTCGGCCGCCTGGGGGAGTGGTTCGGCAGCGTCCACTACGGCCTCGAGCCTGACCTGGTGCCCATCGCCAAGGGGCTCTCCTCCGGCTACCTGCCCATCGGTGGTGTGCTGGTGGGCGACCGGGTCGCCGAGACCCTGATCGAGGAGGGCGGCGAGTTCTTCCACGGCTTCACCTACTCCGGCCATCCCACCTGCGCCGCCGTGGCGCAGCGCAACCTCGAGCTGATGGAGGCGGAGGGCGTGGTCGAGCGGGTGCGCGACGACCTCGGTCCCTACCTGGCGCGGCGCTGGGCCGCGCTCGCCGAGCACCCGCTGGTGGGCGAGGCGCGCTCGCTGGGGCTGATCGGTGCCCTGGAGCTGGTCGACCCCGCCACCGGCGAGCGCTTCGACAAGGCCCGGGGGGCGGGCAACCTGTGCCGCGATCTCTGCTTCGCCTCGGGGCTGGTGATGCGCTCGGTGGGGGACACCATGATCATCTCGCCACCGCTGGTGATCCGCCACGCCGAGATCGACGAGCTGATCGACAAGGCGCGCGCCGCCCTGGATGCTACCCTGGCCCGGCTGGCCGACACTATCACCGACCCGCAGGAGGAGACCCCCGCATGAGTCGCCCCGAAACGCCGCAGAGCCTGGCCGACTGGCAGGCCCTGGCCGATCGCCTGCTCCCGCAGCTGGAAACGCGCGCCTTTATCAACGACGTCTTCGTCGACGCCGCGAGCGGCGAGACCTTCCAGAGCCTCAACCCCGCCACCGGCGAGGTGCTCGCCGCGGTGGCGAGCTGCGACGCCGCCGACGCCGACGTGGCGGTGAGCCACGCCCGCGCCGCCTTCGACGGCGGCGCCTGGTCGCGCCTTGCCCCGGGCAGACGCAAGAAGGTGCTGCTGCGCCTGGCCGACCTGATGGAGGCCAACAAGGCCGAGCTGGCCCTGCTCGACACCCTGGACATGGGCAAGCCGATCTCAAGCTCGCTGGGCGACATGAGCGGCGCCATCGCCTGCTTCCGCTACCAGGCGGAGTGCATCGACAAGCTCTACGGCGAGGTGGCGCCCACCGGCGAGGAGACCCTGGCACTGGTGCTGCGCGAGCCGCTCGGCGTAGTGGCCTCCATCGTGCCCTGGAACTTCCCGCTGATGATGACCGCCTGGAAGGTGGCCCCGGCGCTTGCGGCCGGCAACAGCGTGATCCTCAAGCCCTCGGAGAAGTCGCCGCTCTCGGCCCTGCGCCTGGCGGCGCTGGCCAAGGAGGCGGGCCTGCCCCGCGGCGTCTTCCAGGTGCTGCCGGGCTTCGGCCATACCGTGGGCAAGGCCCTGGCCCTCTCCATGGGGGTGGACTGCCTCGCCTTCACCGGCTCCACCGGGGTGGGCAAGCAGCTGATGCAGTATGCCGGCGCGTCCAACCTCAAGCGCCTCTACCTGGAGTGCGGCGGCAAGAGCCCGAATATCGTCTTCGCCGACTGCAAGGACCTGGACAAGGTGGCCCGCCACGCCGCCCAGGCGATCTTCCACAACCAGGGCGAGGTGTGCATCGCCGGCTCCCGGCTGCTGGTTGAGAACTCGATCCGCGAGGCCTTTATCGACAGGGTGGTGGCCGCCGCCGAGACCATGCAGCCCGGCGACCCCCTGGACCCGGCGAGCTTCATGGGCGCCATCGTCGATGAAACGCAGCATGCGCGAATCCTCGACTATATCGCCAAGGGGCGCGATGAGGGCGCCCGGCTGCGCGCCGGCGGCCAGGCCCTGGACGGGCCGGGACTCTTCATCCCGCCCACGGTGTTCGATGGCGTGACCCCCGAGATGGCCATCGGCCGCGAGGAGATCTTCGGCCCGGTGCTCGCGGTGTTCGGCTTCGACAGCGAGGAGGAGGCGGTGCGCCTGGCCAACGACAGCGTCTACGGCCTGGCGGCGGGGCTCTGGAGCCAGGACATCGACCGCATCATGCGGGTGACCCGGCGGTTGGCCTCGGGCCAGGTGTTCGTCAACAACTGGGCCGGCGGCGACCAGACCATGCCCTTCGGCGGCGTCAAGCAGTCCGGCAACGGTCGCGACAAGTCCCACCACAGCCTGGAGGAATACTCCGACCTCAAGAGCGTGTGGATGTCGCTGGCCACCTGAGCCGCGTGACCCTCGCCACGCGACGAGGCCGGCGCCCTGGCGCCGGCCTTGTTGTATGGGATTTATCGATTTGTACATGGTTTGTATCGATTTATCCCGCCGGAAGGGGTAGCCTGTGGGAACACGACCCAGAGGAGGTGCCCATGTTCGGACTCTTCAAGACGGACCCGACCAAGAAGCTGCAGAAGGCCTACGAGCAGAAGCTGGAGCAGGCGATGCAGGCCGCCCGCAACGGCGACATGCGCGCCAACGCCTCCCTCACCGAGGAGGCGGAGGCGCTGCGCGAGGAGATCGAGAGGCTCAAGCAGGGCTGAGCCCGGGCCTCAGAAGGCCCGGGCGGGGGTCGCGCAGCTCACCAGACGGCAGGGCTCGTCGCCCGGGTTGCGGAAGCGGTGGGGCACGTTGGTCTCGAAGTAGTAGGCCTCGCCGGGGCGGAGCAGCCGGGTCTCGGCACCGATGGTGATCTCGATCTCGCCCTCCAGCACCACCCCGGCCTCCTCGCCCTGGTGGGCGATCATCTCGCGGCCGGTATCGGCGCCGGGGGGATAGGTCTCCACCATGAAGGAGAGTGCCCGGTCGCGTCGGTCGGCCCCCACCAGCTTGTAGATGACGTCCCCCGAGCCCACGTCGGCCAGGTCCTCGGCCGAGTAGAAGACCCGGCGGCCGTTCTCCAGGTCCATGGTGAAGAAGTCCCCGACGCTCATGGGGATGGCGTCGAGGATCTTCTTCAGCGAGCTGACCGAGGGGCTCACCTTGCCCTGCTCGATCAGCGACAGACTGGAGTGGGTCACCCCGCAGCGCTTGGCCAGCTCGCGCTGGGAGATGCCGCGCAGGGTGCGCAGGGTGCGCAGGCGTTCGCCGACGTCATCGGCCATGGCGCGTCTCCTCGGCTCTATCCCTCGCCCCGTGCCTCAGCACAGGGCGTCCAGCTTCTCCTTGAGAAGCGCGTTGACCTGCTGCGGGTTGGCGGTGCCGCGGGAGGCCTTCATCACCTGGCCGACGAAGTAGCCGATCATCTTGCCGCGCTTCTCGGGCTCGGCGTCGCGGTACTGGGCCACCTGGGCCGGGCTGTCCGAGATCACCTGGTCGATCATCGCCTCGATGGCGCCGCTGTCGGTGACCTGCTTGAGCCCCTTGGCCTCGATCACCTCGTCGGCGCTGGCGCCCTGGCCGTTCCACAGCGCCTGGAACACCTGCTTGGCGGCCTTGCCGTTGATGGTGTCGTCCATCACCCGGGCGATCAGCTCGCCGAGCTGGCGCGCCGTGACCGGGCTGTCGCCGATGGCAAGCCCCTCGCGGTTCAGCGCCCCGGAAAGCTCGCCCTGCACCCAGTTGGCGGCCTGCTTGGCGTCGCCGCAGGTGTCCTTGACCTCCTCGAAGTACTCGGCCATCTCGCGGCTCGCCGAGAGCACGCCGGCGTCATAGGCGGAGAGGCCGAGCCCGTCCTGGAAGCGGGCGCGCTTGTCGGCGGGCAGCTCCGGCAGGGTCTCGCGCAGGTGGTCCACGTAGGCGCCGTCGAGCACCACCGGCAGCAGGTCGGGGCAGGGGAAGTAGCGGTAGTCGTTGGCCTCCTCCTTGGTGCGCATGCTGCGGGTCTCGTCGTGCTCGGGATCATAGAGGCGGGTCTCCTGGACCACCTCGCCGCCCTCCTCGATCAGCTCGACCTGGCGCTCCACCTCGAACTCGATGGCCCGCTCCACGAAGCGGAAGGAGTTGACGTTCTTGATCTCGGCGCGGGTGCCGAAGCTCTCCTGGCCCCTGGGGCGCACCGAGACGTTGACGTCGCAGCGCATGGAGCCCTCGGCCATGTTGCCGTCGCTGATCCCCAGGTAGGTCACGATGGAGTGGATCGCCTTGAGGTAGGCGGCCGCCTCCTTCGCCGAGCGCATGTCGGGCTCGGAGACGATCTCCAGCAGCGGCGTGCCGGCGCGGTTGAGGTCGATGCCGGTCATGCCGTGGCCCCTGCCGTTCGAGAAAAGCTCGTGGAGCGACTTGCCGGCATCCTCCTCCAGGTGGGCGTGGTGCACCCGGACTGCCTTGGTGCTGCCGTCCTCCAGGGTGATCTCCACCTCGCCGGGGCCGACGATGGGGTGGTACATCTGGCTGGTCTGGTAGCCCTTGGGGAGGTCCGGGTAGAAGTAGTTCTTGCGGTCGAACACCGAGACCTCGGGGATCTCGGCGTGGATCGCCAGGCCGAACTGCACGGCCATGGCCACCGCCTGCTCGTTGAGCACCGGCAGCACGCCGGGCAGCCCCAGGTCCACGGCGCAGGCCTGGGTATTGGGCTCGGCGCCGAAGGCGGTGGAGGCGCCGGAGAAGATCTTGGACTGGGTGGCGAGCTGGACGTGCACCTCCAGCCCGATCACGGTTTCCCATTGCATCAGGCGGTCTCCTCGGCAAGCTCGGGGCGGCGCAGGTGCCAGTCGGTGGCCTGCTGGAAGCGGTGGGCGACGTTGAGCAGCCGCGGCTCGGCGAAGTGGGTGCCCAGTATCTGCAGGCCCACCGGGCGGCCCCCGGCGAAGCCCGCCGGCACGCTGATGCCGGGGATGCCCGCCAGGTTCACGGCGATGGTGTAGATGTCCTGCAGGTACATGGTCACCGGGTCCTTGTTGGCGCCCAGGTCGAAGGCCGGGGTGGGGGAGGCCGGGCCCATCAGCACGTCCACCTCCTCGAAGGCGTCGAGGAAGTCCTGGCGGATCAGCCGGCGCACCTGCTGCGCCTTCTTGTAGTAGGCGTCGAAGAAGCCCTCGGAGAGGGTGTGGGTGCCGATCAGGATGCGCCGCTTGACCTCCTCGCCGAAGCCCTCGGCGCGGGAGCGCTTGTAGAGGTCGGTCAGGTCCGTGGGGGCCTCGCAGCGGTGGCCGAAGCGTACGCCGTCGTAGCGTGACAGGTTGGAGGAGGCCTCCGCCGGCGCGATCACGTAGTAGGCCGGGATGGCGTAGTGGGTATGGGGCAGGCTCACCTCGCGCACCGAGGCGCCCAGCGACTCGTAGACCGCCACCGCCTCGCGCACCGCGGCCTCCACCTCGGGGGCGAGGCCGTCGCCGAAGTACTCCTTCGGCAACCCGATCTTGAGGCCGGAGAGCGGTGCGGCGAGCTGCTCGGTGTAGTCCGGCACGCCGCGGGCCACGCTGGTGGAGTCCCTGAGGTCGTGGCCGGCGATGGCGTTCATCAGCAGGGCGCAGTCCTCGGCGGAGCGCGCCATGGGGCCGGCCTGGTCGAGGCTCGAGGCGTAGGCGATGATCCCCCAGCGCGAGACCCGGCCGTAGGTGGGCTTGAGGCCGGTGATGCCGCAGAAGGCCGCCGGCTGGCGGATCGAGCCGCCGGTGTCGGTGCCCATGGCGGCCGGCGCCAGGCCCGCGGCCACGGCGGCGGCGCTGCCGCCGGAGGAGCCACCCGGCACGGCGCGGGTATCCCAGGGATTCTTGACCGCGCCGAAGGCGCTGTTCTCGTTGGAGGAGCCCATGGCGAACTCGTCCAGGTTGAGCTTGCCGAGGCTCACCGTGCCGGCGGCCTTGAGCCGCTCCACCACGGTGGCGTCGTAGGGGGAGACGAAGTTGGCCAGCATCCTCGAGCCGGCGGTGGTCAGCACCCCCTCGGTGCAGAAGAGGTCCTTGATCGCCACCGGGACGCCGGTGAGCGCCCCGGCCTCGCCGCGGGCGCGGGCGGCGTCGGCGGCATCGGCCGCGACCAGGGCGGCGGCGGGGGTCACGGTGATAAAGCTGTTGAGGGTGCCGTCGAGGCGCTCGATGCGCCCGAGCAGGTGCTCGGTCAGCTCGCGGCTGGTGAACTCGCCGGCGGCGAGGCCGGCGGCGAGCTCGGTCAGTGTCTTGTCATGCATGGGCCGGAGGCTCCGTGGGCATTGCCGGGACAGAAACGGGAAGCGGCGGTGACTACTCGACCACCCGCGGGACCAGGTAGAGGCCCTGTTCCACCGCGGGGGCGCAGCGCTGGAAGCGGTCGCGCTGGTCGCTCTCGGTGACCTCGTCGGCGCGCAGCCGCTGGGTGCTGTCCAGCGGGTGGGCCAGGGGCGCGACGCCCTCGGTGTCGAGGGCCTGGAGGCGGTCGACCATCTCGAGGATGCGGCCCAGGTCCTCCTGGTAGTGGGCGGCCTCGTCGTCGGAGAGGCCGAGCCGGGCGAGGTGCGCGGCCCGGAGCACGTCAGCGTGTTCTAGCGCCATGAGTCGGGTGTCCTCGATGGAGAAAATCAGGCCCGAGACGGTACCACAAACGCCGCCTGTCGGGCAGTGGCCAATGCGGCACCCGGTGGGCGTTTCGCTTGCTGCTGCTAGGGTGCGGTGATACCGTTTGCGTCCGCACAGGGTTCCCGGACTGCACTAGGTAACGACTTCCATGTTCAAACGCTTGAGGGGGCTGTTCTCCAGCGATCTGTCGATCGACCTGGGCACGGCCAATACGCTGATTTACGTCCGCGGCCGCGGTATCGTCCTCGACGAGCCATCGGTCGTGGCTATCCGCCAGTCCGGCAACATGCGCAGCGTTGCCGCGGTGGGTTCCGACGCCAAGCGCATGCTGGGCCGGACTCCCGGCAACATCACCGCCATCCGGCCGATGAAGGACGGGGTGATCGCCGACTTCACCGTCACCGAGCAGATGCTCCAGCACTTCATCCGCAAGGTCCATCAGAGCACCTTCCTCACCCCGAGCCCGCGGGTGCTGGTGTGCGTGCCCTGCATGTCGACCCAGGTGGAGCGCCGGGCGATCAAGGAGTCCGCCGAGGGCGCCGGCGCCCGCGAGGTGTTCCTGATCGAGGAGCCCATGGCAGCAGCCATCGGCGCCGGCCTGCCGGTGGAGGAGGCCCAGGGCTCCATGGTGGTGGACATCGGCGGCGGCACCAGCGAGATCGCCATCATCTCGCTCAACGGCATCGTCTACTCCGAGTCGATCCGCGTCGGCGGCGACCGCTTCGATGAGGCGATCATCGGCTACGTGCGGCGCCACTACGGCAGCCTGATCGGCGAGGCCACCGCCGAGCGCATCAAGGAGGAGATCGGCTGCGCCTACCCCGGCGGCGAGCTGCGCGAGATCGACGTGCGCGGCCGCAACCTGGCCGAGGGCATCCCGCGTAGCTTCACGCTCAACTCCCACGAGATCCTCGACGCCCTCCAGGAGACCCTGGCCTCCATCGTCGCCGCGGTGAAGAACGCCCTGGAGCAGTCGCCCCCCGAACTCGCCTCCGATATCGCCGAACGCGGCCTGGTGCTGACCGGCGGCGGTGCACTGCTGCGCGACCTGGACAAGCTGATCGCCGAGGAGACCGGCCTGCCGGTCATCGTCGCCGAGGATCCGCTGACCTGCGTGGCGCGCGGCGGCGGCAAGGCCCTGGAGATGATCGACCAGCACACCTTCGAGCTGCTCTCCAGCGACTGACCCGGGAGGACGCGTCATCAAGCCGCTGTTCTCGCATGGACCGCTGCCCGTCTACCGCCTGCTGGTGTGCGCGGTCGTCGCGGCAGGCTTGATGGCCGCCGACCTGCGCCTGACCCGGATGGAGGAGATGCGCGCCCAGCTCTCCACCGTGGTGGCCCCGATCCAGTGGTTGGTCAGCCTGCCCAGCGACCTGCTCAGCTGGACGTCGCTGGCGCTCTCCGACCAGCGCGCGCTGGTCGAGGAGAACCAGCGCCTGCGTGAGCAGATCCTCACGCTCTCCCACCGCGTGCAGCGCATGTCGGACCTGACCGCCGAGAACGTTCGCCTGCGCGAGCTGCTCTCGGCGGCTCGCGACCAGAAGATCCCCTACATCACCGCCGAGCTGCTCTCCCTGGATCCCGATCCCTTCGCCCATCAGATGGTGGTGGATCGCGGCCGTCGTGATGGGATCCGGGTGGGCCAGCCGGTGATGGATGCCGCCGGCCTGGTGGGGCAGGTGACCTCGGTATCCGCCTACTCCAGCCGGGTGCTGACCGTGGCCGACGCCAGCCATGCGCTGCCAGTGCGGGTCAATCGCAACGGTCTGCGCTTCGTCGCCCAGGGCAGCGGGCGCTACGATGCCCTCGACGTGCTGCACGTGCCCGACACCGCCGATATCCGCGAGGGCGATCTGCTGGTCACCTCGGGCCTGGCGGGGCGTTTCCCGCCCGGCTACCCGGTGGCCCGGGTCAGCGAGGTGGTGCACGACCCCGGCGAGCCCTTCGCCCAGGTGACCGCCGAGCCGTTGGCCCAGCTGCAGCGCTCGCGCCACTTCCTGATGCTCTTCCCGCCCGAGCGGCCGCCGCCGCAGCCCTGGGAGGGCGACCTCAGCGACGCCGCCATCGAGGCCGCGCGGGCGCTGATGGCCGATGACGAGGAGGCGCGCTGATGGCTTCCCCCTCCGCCGCCCAGCTGGCGATGCCGTGGATCTGGTGCTCGCTGCTGCTGGCGCTCTGCCTGCAGGTGATGCCCCTGGCCGAGGGGTGGCAGGTGTGGCGTCCCGACTGGCTGGGGCTGATGCTGGTCTACTGGTGCATGAAGGCCCCCTACCGCGTGGGAGTCTTCCACGGCTTCGTGCTGGGCCTGATGCTCGACCTTATCGAGGGCGCCGTGCTCGGCCAGAACGCCCTGCTGCTGTCGCTGCTGGCCTTCCTCTGTGCACTGGTCTATCCGCGCTTCCGCGCCTACTCGCTGGTCCAGCAGGCGCTGATCGTGCTGGTGCTACTGGGCAGCGTGCAGCTCGCCGACCAGTGGCTGCGCACCCTGGTGGGAAGTTTCTCCATCCACCTCGCCTTCCTGATCCCATCGCTGATCGGCGCGCTGCTCTGGCCCTGGTTCGCCACCCTGTTCAACGCCCTGGGGCGGCGCCTGGCCCGCGACTGACGGAGCCCCTTCATGCCCGAGACTTCGCCCATGCTCTGCCTCGCCTCGGCCTCGCCACGCCGCCGGGAGCTGCTGGCCTCCATCGGCGTGCCGGTGACGGTGCGCCCGGTGGACATCGACGAGACCCCGCGCCCCGGCGAGACCGCCGAGGCCTACGTGATCCGCCTGGCCCGGGAGAAGGCGCAGGCGGGGGCCGGGCTGAGCGAGCTGCCGACCCTGGGTTCGGACACCGCGGTGGTGCGTGACGGCGAGATCCTCGGCAAGCCCGAGGGGCCCGTCCACGCCGGGGCCATGCTGCGCTCGCTCGCCGGGCGCGAGCACCGGGTGCTCACCGCGGTGGCGGTGACCGGCCCCGCCGGGCTGCTCGATGCCTGCGTGACCACCCGGGTGGCGATGCGCGAGATCACCCAGGCCGAGATCGCCGCCTACTGGGCCAGCGGCGAGCCCGCCGACAAGGCCGGCGGCTACGCCATCCAGGGGCTCGCCGCGGTGTTCGTCGAGCGCATCGCCGGCAGCCACTCGGCGGTGGTGGGCCTGCCGCTCTTCGAGACCGCCGCGCTGCTGCGCCGCCAGGGCGTGCCGCTGTGGGGCGGGGCGCTCGCCTGAGGCATCGCGCCGGAGCGCCCCCTGCGGCCCGGCGAGGGGAAGTGCCGCGTCTCAACGCCTTGGCCGCGGGTCACTATGTCATAATGGCCGCAAAGCAATCTGGACAAGGATTTCCGCATGAGCGGCGAAGTACTGATCAACCTGACGCCGATGGAGACCCGTGTCGCCGTGGTGGAGAACGGCGTGCTGCAGGAGGCCTTCATCGAGCGCAGCCGGCGCCGCGGCATCGTCGGCAATATCTACAAGGGCCGCGTGGTGCGGGTGCTGCCCGGCATGCAGGCGGCGTTCGTCGATATCGGCCTCGACCGCGCCGCCTTTATCCACGCCCACGAGGTGATGCCCCACGGCACGCCGGTCGAGGAGCAGCTCTCCATCGGCCATCTGCTCCACGAGGGGCAGGCGCTGGTGGTGCAGGTCACCAAGGACCCCATCGGCTCCAAGGGGGCGCGGCTCACCACCCACCTCTCGGTGCCGTCGCGCTACCTGGTCTACATGCCCGACGCCCCCCACCACGGCGTCTCCCAGCGCATCGAGGATGACCGCGAGCGCGAACGGCTGCGCACCCTGATCGAGGAGGCCCAGGGCCAGCAGAGCCTGGAGGTGACCGGCGGCTTCATCGTGCGCACCGCCGCCGAGGGGGTGGGGGTCGAGGAGCTCGCCGCCGACATGCACTTCCTGCTGCGCCTGTGGCGCAAGGTGAGCGAGCGCAAGGTCACCGCGCCGGCGCCCAGCGTCATCTACGACGACCTGCCGCTGTTCATGCGCATCCTGCGTGACGTGATGCGCGACGAGATCGAGAAGGTGCGCATCGACTCCCGGGAGAACCACGTCAAGCTGATCGAGTTCGCGGAGGAGTTCATGCCCTCGGCGGTGGAGCGCATCGAGCACTACGCCGGCGAGCGGCCGATCTTCGACCTCTACAGCGTCGAGGACGAGATCCACAAGGCGCTGGGGCGCAAGGTGCAGCTCAAGTCCGGCGGCTATCTGGTCATCGACCCCACCGAGGCGATGACCACCATCGACGTCAACACCGGCGGCTACGTGGGGCATCGCAACCTCGAGGAGACCATCTTCAAGACCAACCTCGAGGCCGCCACCGCCATCGCCCGCCAGCTGCGCCTGCGCAATCTCGGCGGCATCATCATCATCGACTTCATCGACATGGAGGACACCGAGCACCAGCGCCAGGTGCTGCGCATGCTCGAGAAGTCGCTGGAGCGCGACCACGCCAAGACCAAGTGCACCGGGGTCACCGAGCTGGGCCTGGTCCAGCTGACCCGCAAGCGTACCCGGGAGAGCCTGGAGCAGACCCTCTGCGAGGCCTGCCCCACCTGTGCCGGGCGCGGCACCCTCAAGACCCCCGAGACCGTCTGCTACGAGATCTTCCGCGAGATCCTCCGCGAGGAGCGCGCCTACAGTGCCGAGACCTATATGGTGCTGGCCGCCCAGGCGGTGGTGGACCGCCTGCTCGACGAGGAGTCGGCGGCGGTGGCCGACCTCGAGGAGTTCATCGGCAAGCCGATCCGCTTCCAGGTGGAGGCCCACTACTCCCAGGAGCAGTACGACATCGTGCTGATGTGAGCCCATGGCCGCGACCCGCCTGGTGATCCGCTGGACCCTGACCCTGCTGGCGCTGCTGCTGGCGGTGGTGGCGCTGCTGACCCTGGCGGCGCGGCTGCTGCTGGGCTCGGTGGACCAGCTGTCGCCGCGGCTCGAGGCGCTGCTCTCGGCGCGCTTCGGCGCCGAGGTCGACATCGCTGGTCTCGACGGGGGGCTTGCGCGCCTCGACCCGCACCTCGCCCTGGAGGGACTCAGCCTGCGCACCCGCGAGGGCGACCGGCCGCTGCTCGAGGTGGATGGCGGCCGCCTGCGCCTGGACAGCTGGCAAAGCCTGCGCGAGGGGCTGCCGGTGGTGGAGGATGCGCGCCTCAAGGGGCTGACCCTGCACCTCTACCAGACCCCCGAGGGCACCTGGCACTGGCCCGACCCCGCCGCGCTCCCGCAGGAGCTTGCGCCCGACGAACCCTTCGATCTGGAGCGCCTCGACTTCTGGGTCGGCGTGCTGCTGCGCCAGCGCGCCTGGGCCGAGGAGGTGCGGGTGGTACTGCACGGTCGCGACCGGGAGGTGGCCTTCGAGGCGCCGCGGCTGCTGATGACCGGCGACGCCCGCCGCGCCCACCTGGAGGGCACCCTGCGCCTGGTCGGCGACCGCGACATCGCCATGCAGGTGGCCCTGGAGGTGCTGCCGGGCCAGGCCGGGTTCCGCGATTTCGGCGCGGCCCTCCAGGCCGACATGCGCCTCGACAGCCTGGTGGAGCTCGCCGCGGTGCTGGGACGCAACGACCCGTTGCGCCTCGACGCGGCCCGGGGCGAGGCGCGGCTCTGGGGGCGCTGGCAGCACGCCACCCTGGAGGATGTGCGCCTGGCACTGGACGTCGAGCGCCTGGCGATCAGCCATGCCGATGACGCCGGCGAGCGCCACGAGCTGGCGCTGGAACGCGTCGACGCCCGCGGCCAGTGGCTGCGGCGCGAGACGGGCTGGGAGGCGTGGCTCGAGGGCGACGCCGAGAGCCGCGAGGCCACCGAGCCGGAGACCCCGGCGCGGCGCTGGGGGCCGGCGCTGCCCTCCCGCTGGCACCTGCGCGGCGACGACGCCGGCTGGTGGCTCAACACCGGCGCCTTCGACCTCGGCTCCCTGGCCGCCTGGCGCGACCGGGTGCCGCTCCCCGAGGCGCTGGCCCGGGCGGTGGAGAGCCTCGACCCGCGCGGGCGGGTGATGGGCTTCGGGCTGGGACTGCGCGACGGCGAGTGGCAGGCGCGCGGCGCCCTGCGCGGGGTGGAGGTCTCCCCCTGGCAGCAGGCCCCCGGCGGCGGGCCGCTGGACATGTGGGTGGAGGCGCGCGGGGGCAACGGCCGGGTGCGCTTCGTCGGCGACGACGCGGCCCGCCTGCACTTCCCCGAGGTGTTCGCCGCGCCGATGGCCCTCGACCATGCCTCGGGCGAGGTGCACTGGTCCTATGACGGTCCGCGCAGCCGGGTCAGCGGACGCGACCTCGAAGTAGGCTGGAACGGTGCCCGGGTGAGCGGCGGCTTCGGGCTTTCCGCCGGCCGTGGCGCCCGGGGCGGCTTCGGCCTGACCCTGGCCCTCGAGGAGGTCGACGCCGTGGAGACGCCGCTGGTCGAGTGGCTGCCGGTGCGCATCCTCGGCGACGAGCTGCGCGACTGGCTCGGCGAGGGGGTGGCCGGGCGGGTGCCCGAGGGCGCGCTGCGCCTCCACCTGCCTCTCTCCGGCGGCAGCGGCGAGCGCCTCGCCCCGAGCTTCGGCCTCGACCTGGCCGTGCGCGACGGGCGCCTGCCCATCGCCCCGGGGTGGCCGCTGCTGGAGGGCGTCGAGGGGCGGCTGCGCCTCGACGACGGCGAGCTGGACGCCGAGGTGGCACGCGCCGAGAGCCACGGCGTCCAGGCCCGCGATGGCCGCGTGCGCCTCTCGGACGAGCGCCTCAGGGTCGACGGAGAGCTGGAGAGCGACGCCGAGCCCCTGCGGGCCTTCCTGCGTGCGCTGCCGCTGGAGGGCATGCAGGCGCTGGACGACTGGCGGGGCGAGGGGCGTGCCGAGGGGTCGCTCTCCCTGGCGCTGCCCCTGGCCGAGCCCGACGGCCTCGAGCTGGATATCGCCACCCAGGCCGCCTTCCCGCGCCTGGAGTATCGCCCCCTGGGGCTCAGCTTCCGCGACCTGGCGGGGCCGCTCGCCTGGCGCCAGCGGGGCGAGGAGGGCGGTCTCGAGGGTCGCATCGAGGGACGGCTGCTGGGCGGGCCGGTGCGTGCCGAGATCGACACCGCCGCCGGCGGGCTCGACCTCGCCGGGCGCGCCGAGGCCGAGCCCCTGCTGGCGCTGGGGGGCGCCTCGGCGCTCGAAGGGGTGATCTCGGGGCGGCTCGACTGGCAGGGGGACCTGGCGATCGCCGATGCCGGCACGACCCTGGGGCTTGCCAGCGACCTGAGGGGACTCGCCGTCGACCTGCCGGCCCCGCTGGGCAAGTCGGCCGGGGAGACGCGGCCGCTGCGCCTGGACATGGACCTGACCCGGCAGCGGCTGGAGGGCAACCTGGGCGAGGCGCTGGCGCTGCGCTGGCGGGCGCTCGACGACGAACGCGGCCAGGGGCAGGTGTGGCTGGGGCGCCCGCCGCGCGGCGACTGGCCGGCCGGCGCCGGCTGGTGGATCGATGCCTACCAGCCGCGGCTGGCCCCCGCCGAGTGGGCCCGCGCCCTTGGCGGCCTGACGGCCGGAGACGGCGGGGCGGGCGCGCTGCGCGAGGTGCGCCTGCAGAGCGACTGCCTGAGGCACGATGAGCGTTGCCTGGGATCGCTCGAGGCCAGGGCCCGCCCCCGGGCGGGGGGCGGCTGGCGCCTGGGGCTCGACGGCAGCCTGCTGGCGGGGCGGCTCGACTACCGGCCGGGACTGGCCGAACCCCTGGATCTCGGCCTGACCCGGCTCTCCCTGGACAGCCTGGTCCCCGGCGACGACCAGGTGGGCTCGCTGTTCGACGAGATCGCCACCCCGCCGGCCCCCGAGCCGCTGCCCCCCTGGGTGGCCGAGCTGCCCGACGGCCGCCTGCGCATCGCCGAGATCGAGCGCCAGGGGCAGCGCCTGGGGCCCCTCACCGCGCGCTGGCGGGCCACACCGGAGCGGCTCAGCGTGGTGCCGCTGGGGCTGACCCTGGGCCAGGTCAGCGCCCGGGGGGAGGTGGTGTGGGAGGCCGCTGGCGCCAATGCGAGCCTGACCCGGGCGCGCCTCGACCTCGACGGCCGCGATCTCGGCACGGCGCTGGAGCGCCTCGGCCAGCCCCGCGCCATCCGCAGCGGCGAGACTCGGGTCAGGAGCCAGCTGGCCTGGCCGGGAGCGCCCTGGCAGTTCGCCCTGGAGCGCTCCCGGGGCAGCGTCGAGGCACAGCTGCGCGACGGCCGGTTCGCCAACCTCGAGTCGACCCCGGCGCGGCTGGTGGGGCTGCTCAACCTGGACAACCTGGTGCGCCGCCTGCGCCTGGACTTCTCCGACGTCACCGGCCAGGGCACCGCCTTCGACCGTGTCAGCGGCGCGGCGACCCTGTATGGTGGCATCCTGGAGACGCGGGGGCCGGTCGAGGTAGTGGGACCCGCCACCCGCTTCACCCTGGACGGCAGCGTCGAGCTGGCGAGGCGGGAACTCGACATGGGGCTGGGGGTCACGGTACCCATCAGCCGCAACCTGCCGCTGGCCGCGGTGATCGCCGGGGCCCCGGTGGTGGGCGGCGCGCTGTTCATCGCCGACCGGCTGTTCGGCGACGCCATCGACAACGTGACCCGAATTCATTATCGCGTGCGCGGTCCCTGGACCGCGCCGCAGATCTCAGTGGAAAGCGCCGAATGACCCGACACGCACAGCTAGACGAAGCCGCCGGCATCCTGCTCGCGCCCGGCGGGCTCTCACTGGAGGACCTCGACACCGGCCTGGGCCACGCCCTGGGGCCGGGCATCGACTACGCCGACCTCTACTTCCAGCGCAGCTGGCACGAGGGCTGGGTGCTCGAGGACGGGGAGGTCAAGGAGGCCAGCTACAGCATCGACGGCGGGGTGGGCGTGCGCTCGCTCGCCGGCGAGAAGACCGGCTTCGCCTACTCCAACCAGATCACCGCCGACGCCCTGGCCGAGACCGGGCGCACCGCCGCCGGCATCGTGCGCCAGGGCAGTCGGCTGGCCGCGGGCGTCCCGGTGGCAGTATCGGCCGCCGCCCGCTATGCCGGGGTCGACCCGCTCACCGGCCTCTCCGCCGAGGATAAGGTCGCCATGCTCAAGGCGGCGGATCGCGCGGCGCGTGCCGCCGACCCCGCGGTGAGCCAGGTCAGCGCCTCGCTCTCCGGGGTCCACGAGGTGGTGCTGGTGCGCGGCAGCGACGGCACCCTGGCGGCGGATATCCGCCCGCTGGTGCGCTTCAACGTCAGCGTGATAGCGGTGCGCAATGGCCGCCGTGAACGCGGCAGCGCCGGCGGCGGCGGCCGCTACCCCATGTCGCGGCTGCGCGACGAGGGCGTGGCCGAGCGCTACGCCAGGGAGGCGGTGCGCCAGGCGCTGGTCAACCTCGAGGCGGTCGACGCCCCGGCCGGCCAGCTGCCGGTGGTGCTGGCGCCGGGCTGGCCCGGCATACTGCTCCACGAGGCGGTGGGCCACGGCCTGGAGGGCGACTTCAACCGCAAGGGCAGCTCGGCCTTCGCCGGGCGCATGGGGCAGCGGGTCGCCGCTCCCGGGGTGACGGTGGTGGACGACGCCACCCTGGCCGACCGCCGCGGCTCGCTCTCCGTCGACGACGAGGGCACGCCCGGCCAGGCCACGGCGCTGATCGAGGATGGCATCCTCACCGGCTACATGCAGGACAAGCTCAACGCCCGCCTGATGGGTATGGCGCCCACCGGCAACGCCCGCCGCGAGTCCTTCGCCCACCTGCCCATGCCGCGCATGACCAACACCTATATGCTGGCCGGCCAGGACGACCCCGCCGACATCATCCGAAGCGTGAAGCGCGGCCTCTTCGCGGTGAGCTTCGGCGGCGGCCAGGTGGACATCACCTCGGGCAAGTTCGTCTTCTCGGCGAGCGAGGCCTACCTGATCGAGGATGGCCGGATCACCGCGCCGGTGAAGGGGGCGACCCTGATCGGCAACGGCCCCGAGGCCATGGGGCGGGTGTCGATGATCGGCCACGACATGGAACTCGATACCGGCATCGGCGTCTGCGGCAAGGAGGGGCAGGGCGTGCCGGTGGGCGTCGGCCAGCCGACGCTCAAGGTCGACGAGCTGACCGTGGGGGGGACACAGTCATAGGCGATGGGTCCGTAGGAGGCCAGCTCCGCTGGGCGATTGGCGCCGACAGGCGCCTGGCGGGGTGGTGTCAGGCCTGGAGGGCCTCAGCCGGGAGCCTGTCGGCTCCTGTCGCCCGACAGAGTCGGCCTCCTACAATGCCTGGCCTGCTGCCGGCAGTTACAGCCCCGCCGTCTCGCGAATCAGCTTGAACAGCTTGCGGGCGCTGGCCGGTGGCTTGTTGTGGTCGCGCTCGCGCCGGGCATTGCGGATCAACTGGCGCAGCGCCTGGCGGTCGGCGTCGGGGTAGTCGGCAACGAAGGCCTCGACGGCGGGGTCGCTCTCCTCGACGAGGCGGTCACGCCAGCGCTCCAGGCGGTGGAAGGCGTGGTCGCGGCGCAGCCTCTCCTGCTCGATCTCGTCGTGCACGGCGCGGATCGCTGCCAGGTCCTCGCGGCGCATCAGCTTGCCGACGTACTGCATGTGCCGCCGGCGCCCCTCGTGGGAGCGGATGCGCGCGGTCTCCTCCACGGCGGCCAGCATGTCGTCGGAGAGCGGGAAGCGGGCGCGCTCGGCGGGGGTCATGGCGATGATCTGCTCGCCCAGCGTCTGCAGCGCATGCATCTCGCGCTTGAGCCGGGACTTGCTGGGACGCTCGTCGTCGTCCGACTGGGAGAGGAGCTGGTCGAGCAGCTCGCGGGGAGAATCCTGGGACATGCCGCTTCCATCGGTTGGGGCTGGGGTGTCCCGCAGTATACCAGCCCGCCCACCGGGGCCGGGAACCAAGATCGCGGGCGCCGCAGGGCGCCCGGCTAAGGAGGAATGAGATGACACAGGCTTTCGATGCCGCCGCCCAGCAGGCCCTGCTGGAGCGTCGTGCCCGGCAGGCCGTGGAGCTGGCGGGTCGGCTGGGGGCGGACGCCTGCGAGGTGGGCGCCAGCGTCGACCAGGGGGTCGGCGTCAGCGTGCGCGAGGGCGAGGTGGAGACCGTGGAGCTTTCCCGGGACCAGGGCATCGCGGTGACCGTCTATGTGGGGCGCCGCAAGGGCAGCGCCTCCTCCAGCGACGCCGGCGAGGCCTCGATCCGCTCGGTGGTGGAGAAGGCCATCGCCATCGCCCGCTACACCGGCGAGGACCCCGCCGCGGGCCTCGCCGACGCCGAACTCATGGCATCCCACCTGCCGGACCTCGACGTCCACCACCCCTGGCCGCTCTCCACCGAGGAGGCCATCGCGCTGGCCCAGGCCTGCGAGGCCGCCGGGCGCGCCCGGCCGGGGATCAAGAGCTCCGACGGCGCCTCGCTCTCCAGCGGCGAGGGGGTGCGGGTCTACGCCAACAGCCACGGCTTCCTGGGCAGCCAGCGTGGCAGCCGGCACTCGCTCTCCTGCATGCTGATCGCCGAGGACGCCGCCGGCATGCAGCGCGACTACGACTTCAGCACCTCCCGCGACCCCCGCGACCTGCTCGCCCCCGAGCGGGTCGGCGAGAGCGCCGCCGAGCGCACCCTGCGCCGCCTGGGCGCGCGCCGCCCGGCCACCGGGCGCCTGCCGGTGCTCTTCGACCCCAGCCTTGCATCGGGGCTGGTCGGCTCGCTGATGGGGAGCATCGCCGGCGGCGCGCTCTTCCGCCAGGCCTCCTTCCTCTGCGACCGCCTGGGGGATACGCTCTTCCCCGAGTGGTTCAGCCTCCGGGAGCGCCCCATGGAGGTCGGCGCCATGGCCAGCTCCCCCTTCGACAATGACGGCGTGCAGACCCGCGACAACGTCTTCATCGAGGAGGGGCGCCTGGCCAGCTATATGCTCTCCGCCTACAGCGCCCGGCGCCTGGGGATGGCCACCACCGCCAACGCCGGCGGGGCGCGCAACCTGCGCATCGACGCCCCGCTCACGCCCCGCGACGAGCTGCTCGCGCGCATGGGGCGCGGGGTGGTGGTGACCGAGCTGATGGGACAGGGGATCAACGCCGTGACCGGGGACTACTCCCGCGGCGCCGCCGGCTTCTGGGTGGAGAACGGCGAGATCCAGTATCCGGTGGAGGAGTTCACCATCGCCGGCAACCTGGAGGCGATGTTCCGGGGGCTCTCCGGCGTCGGCAGCGACACCGACACCCGCGGCAGCATCCACACCGGTAGCTGGCTGATCGACGAGATGACGGTGGCCGGCGGCTAGGCTTCCTCGTCGAAGTTGGCCTCGAACAGCGCCTCAACGGCGTCCAGCGCCGCCTCGGCGTCCTCGCCCTCGGCGCTGACCGTGAGCTCTGTGCCGCAGGGGGCGGCGAGCATCAGCAGCGACATGATGTTGTCGGCGTCGCCCTGCAACGGGCCCTTGGCCACGGTGACGCGGGCGGCGAAGGGCTGGCAACACTGCACCAGGCGGGTGGCGGCGCGGGCGTGCAGCCCGCGCTTGTTGGTCAGGGTCAGCTGGCGTTGCGGCACGCTTATCGTCCTTGATCGGCGGGGGCGGCGAGGGTGTCCTGTAGGCCCAGCTCGCGATGGCGTAGCCGGACGTGGGGGTGGTGTGCCGCCAGCCGCCTGGCCAGCCGCTCGGCCAGGTAGACCGAGCGGTGCTGGCCGCCGGTGCAGCCGATGGCCACGGTCAGGTAGCTGCGGTGGCTGGCGCGGTAGGCGGGCAGCCAGCGAGTCAGCCAGCCTTCGATGTCGTCGAGCATCTGCGCCACCACCGGGTAGCCCTCGAGGAAGCTCACGATCTCGCCGTCGCGGCCGTTGTAGGGGCGCAGGCGCGGATCCCAGTAGGGGTTGGGCAGGCAGCGGGCGTCGAACACCAGGTCGGCGTCCAGCGGCACGCCGCGCTTGAAGCCGAAGGACTCCACGGTAAGGGTCAGCTGCTCGGGGCGGTGGCCGGCGACCTGCTCGCCGATGCGCCCGCGCAGCTCGTGTACCGAGAGCCGCGAGGTGTCGATCACCAGGTCGGCCAGGTCGCGGATCTCCGCCAGCGCCTGCTCCTCGGAGTCGATCGCCTCGCCGAGCGTCATCTCGCTGCCCCGCGTCAGCGGGTGGCGGCGGCGGGTGGCGGAGTAGCGCTCGATCAGGATGCGCGCGTCGGTGGTCAGGTAGATCACCTGGCAGTCGATGCCGCGGCTGCGCACCTCCTCCAGTAGGGTGGGGAAGCGCTGGAGCGCCTGGGGCAGGTTGCGGGCGTCGACGCTGACGGCGATGGAGGAGCGCGGCGAGGCGGGGTTGCCCAGCTCGTCGACCAGCGAGCCCAGCAGCATGGCCGGGAGGTTGTCGATGGCGTAGTAGCCGAGGTCCTCCAGGGCCTGCAGCGCGATCGACTTCCCCGAACCGGAACGGCCGCTGATGATCACGAGCTGCATGGGGGTCTCCTGGTCGGGACGGGCGGCGTCAGCCCTGTCGTCGAATCGCCTCGATCAGACGCTCGTGGAGGTCGCGCTGGCTCTCGCTGCCGCGTAGCTGCGAGCGGGTTTCGGCATCGTTCATGATGCCGGCGACCTGGGCCAGCAGCGTCAGGTGGGCGGCGTCGGCCTCCTCGGGCACCAGCAGCACGAACACCAGGTCGACGGGCTCGCCGTCGATGGCGTCGAAGTCAACCGGCTCGGCGAGCCTCAGGAAGGCGGCGACGGGACCCTTGCAGTGGGGGCTTCGGGCATGGGGGATCGCCACGCCGTTGCCGATCCCCGTGCTTCCCAGGCGCTCGCGGGCGATCAGCCGCCCGAAGACTTCCTGGCTGTCGAGGCTGGGGGTGTTCTGGGCGATGAAGGTGCTGAAGAACTCCAGCACCCGTTTCTTGCTCCCCCCGGGCACGTCGAAGAGGGTGCGCTCGGGGGGCAGGATGGCTTCCAGTGACATCGTGGGTCAGCGGGCGCCGGCGCCCTGGGCGCGGGCCTGGGCCTTCTCCTTGTGCTTCACCAGCTGGCGATCCAGCTTGTCGGCCAGGGCGTCGATGGCGGCATACATGTCGTTCTCCTGGGCCTCGGCGTGCAGGTCGGCACCGGCGGCGTGCAGGGTGCAGGCGGCGGACTGGCGCTCCTTCTCCACGGACAGGGTCACCTGCACGGTGGTGATGTTGTCGTAGTGGCGCTCCACGCGAGTCAGCTTCTCGTTCACATAGTCACGCAGGGCATCGGTGAGTTCCACATGATGGCCGGTGATGTTGACTTGCATGACACGCTCCTTGCTCGTTGGTTGTGGGACGATTGTAACCCTTTTTCCTGCCTTGCATACCCCCACCCGGCGGTGCGTTCGAGGGACGCCTTGACCCCGGTCAGCGAAGGCGCTTGCGCTCGTCATCTCAGCCGCTTGCGCTCGCTGGAGGAGGGGATGCCCATGGCCTCGCGGGTGAACCTTGGAGAGCGCGACGGTCCTGCGCCGCGCCGGGATTACCTTAGCCGCTTGCGCTCGCTGGAGGAGGGGATGCCCATGGCCTCGCGGTACTTCGCGACGGTCCTGCGTGCCACCCGGATACCGGCCTCGTCGAGCAGGCTGACCAGCCTGCTGTCCGACAGCGGCTTGCGCGGCGGCTCCTCCTGGATCAGCTTGCGGATCCGGGCGCGGATGGCGGTGCTGGAGTGGGCGTCGCTCTCTCCCTCGCCGCCCACCTGGCTGGAGAAGAAGAATTTGAGCTCGAAGACCCCGCGGGGCGTGTGGACGAACTTCTGGGTAGTGACCCGCGAGATGGTCGACTCGTGCATCTCCACCGTCCGGGCGATGTCGGCCAGGATCAGCGGCTTCATGGCCTCCTCGCCCTGCTCCAGGAAGTCGATCTGGCGGGCCAGGATCTCGCGGCCGACCCGTAGCAGGGTATCGTTGCGGCTGGCGAGGCTCTTCATCAGCCAGCGTGCCTCCTGCAGGTGGTCCTTGAGGAAGCGGTTGTCGTCACTGGTGTCGGCGCGACGGATCAGCGCCGCATAGTCGGGCTGGATGCGCAGCCGCGGCAGCGCCTCGGGATTGAGCTCGACGTGCCAGCCCTGGCGGTCGTGGTAGGCGATCAGGTCGGGGGTCACGTAGTCGTCGCTGGCCCCGCCGAAGGCGCTGCCGGGGCGCGGGTCCAGGGAGCGCACCAGGGCGATGGTGGCCTCCAGGGCGTCGTCGTCGAGGCCGAGCCGGCGCTTCAGCAGGCGACGGTCATCGCCGGCCAGCGCCTCCAGGAATTGGCGGACCAGGCGCCGGGCCTGGGGCAGCCAAGGGGTGTCGCCGGGGAGGGCGGCGAGTTGCAGCGCCAGGCACTCGCGCAGGTCCCGGGCGAACACCCCGGTAGGCTCGAACTGCTGCAGGCGCAGCAGCACGGTCTCCACCTCGCGGCTGCGCAGCCCGCTGAGCCCCTGCTCCCTGAGCCCCTCGCACAGCTCGTCGAGGGGGCTTGACAGGTAGCCGGCGTCGTCCACGGCGTCGATCAGGCTCTCGGCGATCTGGCGCTCGCGGGGGGGCAGGTCGCTCATCGCCAGCTGCCAGGCGAGGTGGCCGCGCAGGCTCTGGCCCTCGGCCTGGCGCTCGAAGTCGGGCCCCTCGCCGCCTGCCGGGGCGGCCAGGTCCTGATAGGTGTCGGACCAGTCGCTGTCGGTGCTGAGCTCCTCGGGGATCTCGCTCGCCCACTCCTCCTCGGGCGTCTCCGCGGCGGCCTGCTCGCCGAACTCCTCGTCGAGCTCCAGCAGCGGGTTGGACTCCATCGCCTGCTGGATCTCCTGGCGCAGGTCCAGGGTGGAGAGCTGCAGCAGGGCGATGGCCTGCTGCAGCTGGGGGGTCATGGTCAGCTGGGTGCCGACCCGCAGCTGCAGGGAAGCCTTCATGGCCATGGGAGGCGTCCTCCTGGCGTGTCGGAAAGCCTCACCCTAGCGCCTGTCGCTGCAGCGCGCAACCATTAATCAAGCAACTTTCATGCCATGCGCGCGATTCGTGCCAGAAATGGATAACGATCGTCCATTCAGTGGCTTGGCGACGAAAGGTGTCGCCGGGTGGCTACGTCGGTGTCGAGCGGTTCAGAGGCGGAAGTCATGCCCCAGGTAGACCTCGCGTACCTTCTGGTTGGCGAGGATCGTGGCGGCGTCGCCCTCGGCGATGATCTTGCCGTCGCCGACGATATAGGCGGTGTCGCAGATGTCGAGGGTCTCGCGCACGTTGTGGTCGGTGATCAGCACGCCGATGTCGCGCGCCCTGAGCTGCCGGATGATCCCCTTGATCTCGCCCACCGAGATGGGGTCGACCCCGGCGAAGGGCTCGTCGAGCAGGATGAAGGCGGGCTCCGTGGCCAGGGCCCGGGCGATCTCCACCCGCCGGCGCTCGCCGCCGGAGAGGCTCATGCCCAGGTTGTCGCGGATATGGGTGACATGGAACTCCTCGAGGAGCTCCTCCAGGCGGGCGTGGCGTGCCGCGCGGTCGAGGTCGCGGCGGGTCTCGAGGATCGCCAGGATGTTGTCGGCCACCGACAGCTTGCGGAAGATCGAGGCCTCCTGAGGCAGGTAGCCGATGCCGGCGCGGGCGCGCTCATGCATGGCGGCGCGCGACAGGTCGCGGTCGTCGATGGCCACCGTGCCGGCATCGGCGCGCACCAGTCCCACGATCATATAGAAGGAGGTGGTCTTGCCGGCGCCGTTGGGGCCGAGCAGGCCGACGATGTTGCCCTGGCGGATCGACAGGCCGATGTCCTGCACCACGCGGCGGCGCTTGTAGCTCTTGGCGAGGTGGCGGGCGTGAAGGGTTCGCATGGTCGCCTAGCGCTCCTGTTCGGGCTGGAGGGTCATGCGGATGCGCTGGCGTCCCTCGACGCCCTCGTTCTCGCTGCGCGCCTGGACCACGCGACGGTCGAGGAAGTACTCGAGGAAGCCGCCCTCGAAGACGTCGCCTCCCTGGTGCAGCTCGGCGCGGTCGATCAGCTCCACGCGGCGCTCCGAGACGTGGTAGATCACGGTGCGCCCCCAGCCCTTGACCACCGGCTCGTCCGGTTCGGGCTGCTGCTCGAGGTAGGCGCGCTCGCCGGTGGCGGTGGCCAGGGTGAGCTCGCCGGTGTCGTTGCGCTCGATCTCCACGCGATCGCCGGTGAGGCGCATGCTGCCCTGGCGGATATCGACATCGCCGGTATAGACGGCGGTGCCCTCGGCCTCGTCGAGGTCCAGTTGGTCCGCCTCAACCTCGATGGGGGCCTCGGCGTCGCTGTCCTGAGCCAGGGCGGCGGGGGCGGCGCCGAGCGCCAGCAGCAGGGCGCAGGCGAAGAGGGGCGGGGTCGGTCGCTTCATCACGGGGACTCCTCGGCGGTCTCGGGCGGATGGTGGCCGCGCACATTGTCGGTGAGGCGCGCCCGGTTGTCATCGAGCCAGGCGTCGAAGCGCTCGCCGCTCATGCGCTGGGGCGGCTGGCGCAGCGTGGCCGGGGTGGTGCTCCAGGCGTGGGCGGTGTCGGCGTCGTAGTGCAGCGTTTCGGTCGTGAGCTCCCAGCGCTCCTCGGGTGCCTCGAGGCGGACGTCGCCGTCGAGGCGCAGCGGGTTGCCGTCGGGGCCGAGCTCGCCGCGCTCGCCGGCGGCCCGCCACTCCCGGCCATCGCGATCGTGGAGCCGGGTCCGCGGGGTCTCGAGGCGCGTGACGTCGTCCTCCGGGGTGTGGGAGAGGCGCGGCGTGGTCACCCGCTGGTGCGGCTGGCCCTCGGCGTCAAAGCGGGTGAGCCGGGCGTTCTCGAGGTAGAAGTCCGGCTCGCCGGCGGCGTCCCGGGGCACCTGGCCGGTGGGGCCCGGCTCGCGCTGGTCGAGCAGGGCCAGGCCGGCGCCCAGCGCCAGCAGCACCAGCACCAGGCCGGTGCGGAACCCCGGACGCGGCAGGGCCATGGGCTCAGCCCGCCCCGTGGAGGTAGGTGTCGACCACCGCATCCCAGTGGCCCTGGGCGCGCAGCAGGGTGTCGGCGATCTCGCGGGCCGCGCCGTGGCCGCCGCCGCGCTCGGTGACCCAGTCGGCGTGGCGCTGGATATAGTCGGGGGCGTTGGGCACGCTGATGCCGACACCGGCGCGGCGGATGGCGCCGACGTCGGGCATGTCGTCGCCGCAGTAGGCGACCTGGTCGAACTCGAGCCCGAGCCGGGCGACAAGCTCGCGCAGTACCGGCAGCTTCTTCTCCACGCCCTGGAAGACGTGCTGGATGCCCAGCGCCGCGGCGCGGCGGCTGACGGTGGGGGAGTCGCGGCCGGTGATCAGGGCGACCTGGAGCCCGGCGCGCTTGAGCAGCTTGAGGCCGTGGCCGTCCTGGACGTTGAAGGCCTTGATCTCGATGCCGTCGGCCTGGAAGTAGAGCTGGCCGTCGGTGAGCACGCCGTCCACGTCCAGCGCCAGCAGGCGGATGCGGCGCAGGCGGTTGGTGAGCTGGGGGTCCTGAAGCGGCGAGGTGTGGGGCATGGGGGCTCCTGGGTTTCGGGTCTGGCGTCGGGGGTCAGATCACGCCGCTGGCCAACAGGTCGTGCATGTGCAGGGCGCCCACCGGGCGTCCCGCCTCGTCGACCACGGCCAGGGCGGAGATGCGGTGGTCCTCCATCAGGCTCACCGCCTCGGCGGCCAGGGTCTCCGGCGACACCCGTTTGCCGGGACGGGTCATCACCGCATCCACGGTCAGGCCGGAGAGGTCGCTGTGCTGGTCCAGGGTACGGCGCAGGTCGCCGTCGGTGTAGACTCCGGCGAGGGTGCCGTCCGGTGCCACCACGCAGGTGAAACCGAGGCCCTGGCGGGTGATCTCCAGCAGGGCGTCGCGCAGGGGGCTGCCCAGCGCCACCCGGGGCAGCCTGTCGCCGGAGTGCATCAGGTCGCCGACCCGCAGCAGCAGCCGCTTGCCCAGGCTGCCGCCGGGGTGGGAGAGGGCGAAGTCCTCGGCGGTGAAGCCGCGCGACTCCAGCAGCGCCACCGCCAGGGCATCGCCCAGCGCCAGCGCCGCGGTGGTGGAGGCGGTGGGGGCCAGGTCCAGCGGGCAGGCCTCGCGCTCGACGCCGGCGTCGAGGTGCGCCTCGGCATGGCGCGCCAGGCTCGAGACGGGGCGCCCAGTCATGCTGATCAGCGGCACCTTCATGCGCTTGAGCAGCGGCAGCAGGGCGGTCACCTCGGCGGTCTCGCCGGAGTTGGAGAGCGCCAGCACCACGTCGCCCGGGGTGATCATGCCCAGGTCACCGTGGCTCGCCTCGCCGGGGTGCACGAAGAAGGCCGGGGTGCCGGTGCTGGCCAGGGTGGCGGCGACCTTGCCGGCGACATGGCCGGACTTGCCCATGCCGGTGACCACCACCCGGCCCCGGCAGGCCAGGATCAGTTCACAGGCGCGGTCGAAGCCGGCGTCGAGGCGCTCGATCAGGGCGGCGATGGCCTGCTGCTCGAGGCGCAGGGTGCGTCGGGCGCTGTCGCGAAGGGCCGAGCCGGCCGAGGGGGTGTCGGAAGTCATGGCGATGATTGTTGCCTGTTAGCGGGGTTCACTCAAGCGCCGGCAGCGAGGCTTGCCACGCCGAGCCATGCCAGGTAGGCGAAGTAGGCGGCGGCCAGCAGCGCGCCGGGCAGGCGGCCCAGCCGGCCGCGGCGGTGCCACAGCAGCAGCGCGCCGAGCGCCAGGGTCAGCGCGAGCATCACCGGGTAGTCACGCTCCCCGGCGGCGCCATCGACGACCCCGGGGGCGATCAGCCCCGGCAGCGGCAGCACCGCCAGCAGGTTGAAGAGGTTGGAGCCGATGACATTGCCGATGGCCAGGTCGTGGTGGCGCCTGAGGGCGCTGGCCACGCAGGCCACCAGTTCCGGCAGGCTGGTGCCGATGGCGACGATGGTCAGGCCGATCACCAGCTCGCTGACCCCGGCGGCGCGGGCCAGCTCGCTGGCCCCCCACACCAGGCCGCGGGAGCCGGCCACCATCACCGCCAGGGTGATCAGCAGCAGGCCGAGGGCGCGGCCCAGTGCCAGGTCGGGGATCTCGCCCGCCATCTCCTCCTCGACGTCGGGGGAGTCGGCGCGGAACAGCCACCACAGGCTGAACGCCAGCAGGGCGATCAGCAGCAGCGCATCCAGACGCCCCAGGTGGTCGTTGGCCAGGGCGTAGCCGGCCAGGCCGGTGGCGCCCAGCAGCAGCGGCAGCTCGCGGCGTACCATGGAGAAGCGCACCGGGATCGGCACCACCAGGGCGGTGATCCCCAGCACCAGGCCGATGTTGGCGACGTTGGAGCCCAGGGCATTGCCGATGGCGAGGTCGGGGATGCCGTCCAGCGAGGCCATCAGCGAGACCACGACCTCCGGGGCCGAGGTGCCCAGGGCGACGATGGTCATGCCCACCAGCAGGGTGCTCATGCCGGCGCGACGGGCGGTGGCGGCCGCCGCGCCCACGAAGAGGTCGGCGCTCCACAGCAGGGCCAGAAGGCCCAGGGCGACGGCGATCAGCGGCAGCAGCATGGGATCACGGGCCCTCGGTCGGCGACAGGAAAGGGCGCCATTAAACGCGCTGCCCGGGCGCCATGCAAGCCGGCGAGGGTCCGGGCTGGCGCCACGCGGGGAGGTTAGGATACGATGTTCGATAATCTTTTGCTGGGATGATGGATCCGATGAGTGACACTCCCTTCGTGGCGGTGGAGGGGTTGCATTTCGCCCGCGGCGACAACGAGATCTTCCGCGGCGTCGAGATGACGATCCCGCGGGGCGCCATCACCGCCATCATGGGCCCCAGCGGTACCGGCAAGACCACCCTGCTCAAGCTGATTGGCGGCCAGCTCACGCCGGATGCCGGTCGGGTGCTGATCGAGGGCCAGGATGTGCACCGCCAGTCGCGGCGCGCGCTCTTCGCCATGCGGCGCCGCATGGGCATGCTGTTCCAGAGCGGGGCGCTGTTCTCCGACCTGAGCGTGTTCGAGAACGTTGCCTTCCCGCTGCGGGTGCATACCGACCTGCCCGAGACGATGATCCGCGACCTGGTGCTGATGAAGCTCGAGGCGGTGGGGCTGCGCGGGGCGCGGACCCTGATGCCCGCGGAGCTCTCCGGCGGCATGGCGCGCCGGGTGGCCCTGGCCAGGGCCATCGCCCTGGACCCGGAGCTGATCCTCTACGACGAGCCCTTCGTCGGCCAGGACCCGATCTCCATGGGCGTGCTGGTGCAGCTGATCAAGCGCCTCAACCAGGCCCTGGGGCTCACCTCCGTGGTGGTCTCCCACGACATCAAGGAGACGCTGACCATCGCCGACTATGTCTACGTGATCGCCGACGGCCAGGTGATGGCCCACGGCACTCCCGAGAGTCTCGACGTGGACCAGGACCCGCGGGTCAGCCAGTTCGTGCATGGCGAGCCCGACGGGCCGGTGCCCTTCCACTACCCGGCCGCGGACTTCGCCGCCGACATCCTCGGCGCGGGAGGCCCGCGATGATCCAGCGAATCCGCCGCCTGGGGCGCGCCGGCTGCGACCTGCTCGAGGCGCTGGGGCGGGCCGGGGTCTTCCTGGCCCAGTCCGGGGTGGGGCTGCCGAGCCGTGAGGGGTGGGCCCTGTGGCTGCGCCAGATGCACTTCGTCGGGGTGCTCTCGCTGGCCATCGTGCTGGTCTCGGGGCTCTTCATCGGCATGGTGCTGGCGCTGCAGGGCTATACCATCCTGGTGGACTTCGGTGCCGAGCAGGCGCTGGGCCAGATGGTGGCGCTGTCGCTGCTGCGCGAGCTGGCCCCGGTGGTGACGGCGCTGCTGTTCGCCGGCCGCGCCGGCTCGGCATTGACCGCGGAGATCGGCCTGATGAAGGCCACCGAACAGCTCACCAGCATGGAGATGATCGGCGTCGACCCCCTGCGCCGGGTGGTGGCGCCGCGGCTGTGGGCCGGTTTCGTGGCCCTGCCGCTGCTGACCGTGGGTTTCAGCGTGGTGGGGATCTACGGCGGCCACCTGGTGGGCGTGGACTGGCTCGGGGTGTTCGAAGGCTCCTACTGGAGCAACATGCAGGAGAGCGTCGACTTCCTCGACGATATCGCCAACGGCATGGTCAAGAGCCTGGTGTTCGCCCTGGTGGTGACCTGGATCGCGGTCTTCCAGGGCTATGACCTGGTGCCCACCTCGGAGGGCATCTCCCGGGCCACCACCCGCACCGTGGTCTACTCCTCGCTGGCCGTGCTCGGCCTCGATTTCGTGCTTACCGCCATGATGTTCGGCGGCCTCGCCTGACCGGCGACCCTCTGCCCAGATGTTCGGAGATACGTGATGAAACGCAGTAAAACCATGGAGCTCGGGGTGGGGCTGTTCATGCTCGCCGGCATCCTCGGCCTGGTGTTCCTCGGCCTGCGGGTCAGCGGCCTGACCCTGGACGCGCCCAGCGACACCTTCCGCCTGGAGGCCAACTTCTCCAACATCGGCGGCCTCAAGCCCCGCGCCCGGGTAACCATGGCGGGTGTCACCGTGGGCCGCGTCGCGGCCATCGAGCTCGACACCGAGTGGTATGACGCCCGGGTGGTGCTGGAGCTGGATGCCGACCTCGAGGGCGAACTCTCCCGCGATACCACCGCGGCGATCCTCACCACGGGCCTGCTCGGCGAGCAGTACGTCGGGCTCTCGGTGGGCGGCGACCCCGAGACCCTGGCCGATGGCGATACCCTCCGCGACACCCAGTCGGCGGTGGTGCTCGAAGAACTCATCCAGCAGTTCGTGTCCAAGATGGTCAACGACTAGGCGAGCGACGCCTGGCGATGATCCCGACCCCCGACTTCCCGACATGGAGACGTTGCCATGACCCTTGCCATTCGGTCCCTCGCCGGCCTGCTACTGGCCCTGCTGTTCCTCCAGCCGGCCCTGGCCTCCCCCGAGCGCACCCCGGAGGAGATGATCCGCGACAGCATCGATGACCTCACCGGCCAGATCGACGGCCGGCGCGACCACTTCGTCGACAACATGGACGAGCTGGAGGCGCTGGTCGACGACAACCTCGACGAGATCGCCGACTTCCGCTACATCGGCGCCAGCGTGATGGGGCGCTACTTCGGCAACGCCAGCCCCCAGCAGCGCTCGCGCTTCGTCGAGACCTTCCGCGAGACATTGATCGACACCTACGCCAAGGGGCTGGTCACCTTCGACTACCGCGAGCTGCGCGTCCTCGACAGCCAGCGCGCCCAGCGCCACGAGGACCAGGCCAGTGTCGACATGGAGGTGGTGGCCGAGGATGGCAGCGTCTACCCGGTCAGCTACTCGCTGCGTCTCTCCGACGACCAGTGGAAGGTGGTCAACGTCATCGTCAACGGCATCAACCTGGGCCTGACCTTCCGCAACCAGTTCGACCAGGCGATGCGTGACAACGACCGCGACTACGATGCCGTGATCGACGGCTGGTCGCCCGAGGTGGGCGTCGAGGAGCTGGAGGAAGGCGAGTGAGCGACCTGCTCGCCCGCGACGGCCTGCGCCTCTCCACGCGCGATGGCGGCCTGGTAGTGGTCGGCGAGGTCGGCTTCGAGCACGCCGCCGAGCTGGCCGAGGCCGGCAGCCGCTGGCTCGCCGGCCGCGAGGCCGGGGCGGGCGTGGGCTTCGACCTGACCGGCGTGGCCGGCGTCAGCAGCGCGGCGCTCTCGGTGCTGCTGGAGTGGGCACGGGCCTCGCGCCGCGCCGGGCTCACCCTCGAGCGGGTGCGGCTCGCGGGCCCGCTGCTGCGCCTCACCGAGCTGGCCGGCCTCGACCGCCTGCTGCCCGTGGAGGCGGACGGCGCCTGAGCGGTGATCGCCAAGCGCGATGCTTTTCATTACCATGGGGTATCCCTGTTTCGTGCCATCGGCCGCGTCGCGCCCGGTGGCCTCACCGTTTCAGCATCATAGGAGTGCCGCACCATGCAACCCAGCGAGGTCAAGGAGCTGCTCGAGTCGCGCGTCGAGGGCTGCGAGTTTCATATCCAGGGCGAGGGCTGCAACTTCCAGGTGGTGGCCGTGGGCGAGGTGTTCGCCGGCCTGTCGCCGGTCAAGCGCCAGCAGCTGATCTATGGCGCGCTCTCCGAGGAGATCGCCAGCGGTGCCCTGCACGCGGTGAGCATCAAGACCTATACCCCGGCGCAGTGGGATGGCGCGCCGGAGAACGCCGGCGCCTGAGACCCGAAGCCCCATGGACAAGTTGATCATCACCGGCAACGGGCCGGTCGACGGCGAGGTGTGGGTCAGCGGCGCCAAGAACGCCGCGCTGCCCATCCTGTGTGCCACCCTGCTGGCCGACGAGCCGGTGACCATCGGTAACCTGCCTCACCTGCAGGACATCACCACCACCCTGGAGCTGCTCGGCCACCTGGGCGTCGAGCCGGTGATGGGCGAGAAGATGTCCATCCAGCTCGACGGCGCCCAGGTCAGGCACTGCGACGCTCCCTACGAGCTGGTCAAGAAGATGCGCGCCTCGATCCTGGTGCTGGGGCCGCTGCTGGCCCACTTCGGCCACGCCGACGTCTCGCTGCCGGGGGGCTGCGCCATCGGCTCGCGACCCGTGGACCTGCACCTGCGCGGCCTCGAGGCGATGGGCGCGGAGATCCGCGTCGAGGGCGGCTACATCCGCGCGCGGGTCGAGGGGCGCCTCAAGGGCGCCACCATCTTCTTCGACACCGTCACCGTGACCGGCACCGAGAACCTGCTGATGGCGGCGGCGCTGGCCGAGGGCACCACGGTGCTCGAGAATGCCGCCCGGGAGCCGGAGGTGGCCGACCTGGCCGAGCTGCTGATCAAGATGGGCGCGCGGATCTCCGGCCACGGCAGCGACACCATCACCGTCGAGGGAGTGGAGCGGCTGCATGGCGCCTACCACGACGTGATGCCCGACCGCATCGAGACCGGCACCTTCCTGGTCGCCGCGGCCCTCTCCCGGGGGCGGGTCAAGGTGCGCCGTACCCGGGCGGACATCCTCGAGGCGGTGCTGGCCAAGCTGGAGGAGGCCGGTGCGGTGATCACCCAGGGCGACGACTGGATCGGGCTCGACATGCAGGGGCGGCGGCCGCGCGCGGTGAACATCCGCACCGCGCCCTATCCGGCCTTCCCCACCGACATGCAGGCGCAGTTCGTGGCCATGAATGCGGTGGCCGAGGGTACCTCCCGGGTGGTTGAGACCATCTTCGAGAACCGTTTCATGCACGTCCAGGAGCTCAACCGCATGGGCGCCAGGATCGCCCTGGAGGGCAATACCGCGGTGATCCAGGGGGTCGAGCGGCTCTCCGGCGCCCCGGTGATGGCCACCGATCTGCGCGCCTCGGCGTCGCTGGTGATCGCGGCGATGAGGGCCGAGGGCGAGACCCGGGTGGACCGCATCTATCATATCGACCGCGGCTACGAGTGCATCGAGGAGAAGCTGCAGCTGCTCGGCGCGCGCATCCGCCGCGTGCCGGGCTAGCCCTCATTCCGATCAAGGCGAGAGCATGAGCAAACAACTGATCCTGGCCCTCTCCAAGGGCCGCATCCTCGACGAGACCCTGCCGCTGCTGGCCGACGCCGGCATCGCGCCCGCCGAGGACCTGGGCCGCAGCCGCAAGCTGCTGTTCGACACCAACCTGCCCGACGTCAAGCTGGTGGTGATCCGCGCCACCGACGTGCCTACCTACGTGCAGCTCGGCGCCGCCGACCTGGGCGTGGCGGGCAAGGACGTACTGCTGGAGCACGGCGCCGCGGGGCTCTTCGAGCCCCTCGACCTGGAGATCGCCCGCTGCAAGCTGATGACCGCCGGCATCACCGGCGCCGAGCCGACGCCCGCCCGGCGCCGCGTGGCCACCAAGTTCGCCAAGGTGGCGCGCCGCTGGTACGCCGAGCAGGGCATCCAGGCCGAGGTGATCAAGCTCTACGGCGCCATGGAGCTGGCGCCGCTGATGAACCTCGCCGACGAGATCGTCGATATCGTCGATACCGGCAATACGCTGCGCGCCAACGGCATGGAGCCGCGCGAGCTGATCGCGCCGATCTCCACCCGCCTGGTGGTCAACAAGGCGGCGATGACCATCAAGCATGCGCGCCTCAAGCCGCTGCTCGAGCGCCTCGAGCAGGCGGTGGCCCGCCGCCGCGAGAGCATCGCCGGCTGACGCCCCTTCCCACGACCGATTCGCTACGGACGCTGTCATGACCGAGACCACTACCCCCTCCGGGATCGCCCGCCTCGCCACCACCGATGCCGACTTCGCCACCCGGCTCGACCATCTGCTGGCCTGGGAGGGCGTCTCCGACGCCGAGGTCCAGTCGCGGGTCGCCGAGATCCTGGCGGCGGTGAAGGCGCGCGGCGACGCCGCGGTGGTGGAGGCGACCCACCGCTTCGATCGCCTCTCGGCGACGACCATGGCCGACTTGACCCTGACCGCCCCGCGCCTGCGCCAGGCCTTCGATGGCCTGCCCGAGGCGCAGCGCGAGGCGCTGACCCGGGCCGCCGAGCGGATCCGCCTCTACCACGAACGCCAGAAACCCGAGTCCTGGCACTATACCGAGGCCGACGGCACCGTGCTGGGCCAGCAGGTGGCGCCGCTGGACCGCGCCGGCATCTACGTGCCCGGCGGCAAGGCCGCCTACCCCTCCTCGGTGCTGATGAACGCCATCCCCGCCCATGTGGCCGGGGTGCGCGAGATCATCATGGTGGTGCCCACCCCGGACGGCATCCTCAACGAGCTGGTGCTGGCCGCGGCCCACCTGGCCGGGGTCGACCGGGTCTTCACCATCGGCGGCGCCCAGGCGGTGGCGGCGCTGGCCTACGGTACCCAGAGCGTGCCGCGGGTCGACAAGATCGTGGGGCCCGGCAACATCTACGTGGCCACCGCCAAGCGTGCGGTGTTCGGCCAGGTGGGCATCGACATGATCGCCGGCCCCTCCGAGATCCTGGTGGTCTCCGACGGCGGCACCGACCCCGAGTGGCTGGCCATGGACCTCTTCTCCCAGGCCGAGCACGACGAGGACGCCCAGGCGATCCTGGTGAGCTGGGACGCCGCCCACCTGGAGGCCGTGGAGGCCGCCATCGAGCGGCTGCTGCCGACGCTGGAGCGCGAGGCCATCGTGCGCGAATCCCTCTCCCGCCGCGGGGCGCTGGTCGCCTGCCGCGACCGGGCCGAGGCGGCGAGCCTGATCAACCGCATCGCCCCCGAGCACCTGGAGCTCTCGGTGGCCAATCCCGAGGGGTGGCTCCCCGAGGTGCGCCACGCCGGCGCCATCTTCATGGGGCGCCACACCGCCGAGGCGCTGGGCGACTACTGCGCCGGGCCCAACCACGTGCTGCCCACCTCCGGCACCGCGCGCTTCTCCTCGCCGCTGGGGGTCTACGACTTCCAGAAGCGCTCCTCGATCATCCACTGCTCCGCCGAGGGGGCCTCCGAGCTGGGGCGGGTCGCCTCGGTGCTGGCCCGGGGCGAGTCGCTGACCGCCCACGCCCGCAGCGCCGAGTACCGCATCAAGGAGTGATGGCGGAGGACGGCCACCGGGCCGTCACTCGCCCTCCTGCGGCTCGTCGGGGCTGCGCAGCTCGGGGGGCGGTCGCTCCCCGACCTCCACCGTCATCTCCAGCTCCTCGCCGCCGCGCACCACGGTGAGCGGCAGCCGGTCGCCGGGCTCCACCGCGGCGATGTCGGACATCGTCTCCCGGGCATCCAGAATCGGGCGGCCGTCGATGGAGAGCAGCACGTCGCCGGGGCGCAGGCCGGCCTGGTCGGCGGGCCCCTCCGGCACCACGGCGGCGATCACCACGCCGCGCGGCGCCTTCAGGCCGAAGGAGGCGGCCAGTTCCGGGTTGAGCTCCTGGGCCTCCACCCCCAGCCAGCCCCGGATCACCCGCCCCTGGGTGATCAGCTCCTCGAGGATGTTGCGCGCCAGGTTGGCGGGGATGGCGAAGCCGATGCCCTGGGAGCCCCCCGAGCGCGAGAAGATGGCGGTGTTGATGCCGACCATGGCGCCCTCGGGATTGATCAGCGCGCCCCCGGAGTTGCCGGGGTTGATGGCGGCGTCGGTCTGGATGAAGTCCTCGTAGGCGTTGAGCCCCAGGTGGCTGCGGCCGGTGGCGCTGACGATGCCCATGGTCACCGTCTGGCCGACCCCGAAGGGGTTGCCGATGGCCAGGGCCACGTCGCCGATGGCCGCCTCGCCGGAGTCGGCGAGCTCGATCACCGGCAGGTCGTCCAGCTCGATGCGCAGCACGGCCAGGTCGCTCTCCGGGTCGGTGCCAATCACCTCGGCGAGGGTCTCGCGCCCGTCGCGCAGCGCCACCTGGATCTGGTCGGCGCCGCCGATCACGTGGTGGTTGGTGAGCACATAGCCCTGCTCGCTGACGATCACACCCGAGCCGAGGCTCGAGAGCATGCGCTGGCGGGCGGGCATCTCGTCGCCGAAGAACTGGCGGAAGAAGGGGTCGGACATCAGCGGGTGCTCGTCGCGCTCCACCACCCGGGAGGAGTAGATGTTGACCACCGCCGGGGCCGCCCGCTCCACCGCGGCGGCGTAGCTGACCGGCCCCTGCTCGCGGGAGAGGGGCGGGGCCTGCCGGAGCTCGGGGGCAGGGCGTTCGCGCTCCTCCTGCGGCGCCTCCACCTCGGGGGAGATCTCCAGCGGGGCGGTCTCCGGCGTGGCGGGAGCGGGCGGATCGGCGGGGCCGCCCTCCTCGCCGGTGAGCCGGGGAAAGGCGTTGAGCAGCACCACCGCCAGCAGTACCCCGATCAGCACCGGCAGCAGATAGGGAATCAGCGAGCGGAGGCGGTGGCGAAGCGATGGGGTCGGCATGCGCGGGCGGCGTCCTCTTCGGTTCGGGGCGGTCGCCGGCGGGGGCGGGCGACGGATACAATCCGGAATGGTAACACCTTCATTCCACAAGCGTCCGGAGGAGACGATGGCAGATCGCGATGCGCTGGTGGCAGCCTGTGACCGCAAGCTGGCGACCGACCGCTTCAGGGACTACACGGTCAATGGCCTGCAGGTGGAGGGGCGCGCCGAGGTGCGGCGGGTGCTCAGCGGGGTTACTGCCTGCCAGGCGCTGCTCGACGAGGCCCTCGCCTGGCAGGCCGACCTGGTGCTGGTGCACCATGGCTACTTCTGGAAAAACGAGCCGGTGGCCGTCACCGGCATGAAGCGGCGCCGGCTGCAGACGCTGCTCGCCCACGACATCAGCCTGCTGGCCTACCACCTGCCCCTCGACGCCCATGCCGAGCTCGGCAACAACGCCGAGCTGGGGCGTCGTCTCGGCTTCACGGTGACCGGGTGCGCCGACGGCGAGCTCGGCGAGGGACTGCTGTGGCTGGGAGCACCGCCCGAGGGCCTCCAGGCGCGGGCGCTGGCGACCCACGTGAGCGAGCGGCTGGGGCGCGAGGCGCTGCTGGTGGAGGCGCCGGGGGCGGGGCCCATCGAACGGGTGGCCTGGTGTACCGGCGGCGCCCAGGACATGATCACCGCGGCCTGGGAGGCGGGGGCCGACGCCTTCATCTCCGGCGAGATCTCCGAACGTACCACCCACCTGGCGCGCGAGCTGGGGATCCACTACCTGTGTGCCGGCCATCACGCCACGGAGCGCGACGGCGTGCGGGCGCTGGGCGAGTGGCTGGCCACGGAGTTCGGTGTCGAGCACCGCTTCGTCGATATCGACAACCCCGCCTAGGGAGCCGTGCACGGGGCCCTTGACGCAGGCGCCCCGGCTACGGCCGGGGCGCAAAAGACGGTTGTCTGACGGCTCCGGGCTAGTAGCGCGGGGCCTGGGGCTCCCGCGACTCCCCCTCGCGCAGGCCGAAATCCTCGGAGAGGGTGCCGCCGCTGCCGTCGGCGTAGTCCCGGGGCGCCGGCGGGGGAGTGGCCTCGGCCGCCACCTCCGCCTCCTCGACAGCGGGCGCCTCCACGGCCAGGCCGCGGCGGGGCGTGCCCTGGCCGCCCAGCTCGCGGGCATCCTCCTCCAGGCGTCTCGCCAGGGCCTCGGTATCGCGTCGCAGGGTCTCGGCGAGGCGAGTCACCTCGCCAAAGTGGTCGCCCATGCCGTCGCGCAGGGCGGCCAGCTCGCGGTCGCGTTCGGCGAGGCGCTGGCGCAGCCGCTGCACGCCGGCGGTCCCGGCGTTGAGCAGATGGTAGCCCAGGGCCCCGAGGCCGATGCCTGCCAGCAGGCAGGCGATGGCCAGAATCCAGTTGATGCTGCTCGCTTCCACGTCGATCTCCCTGCGGCGGTGGAATGCCCGGGGTGCTGCCGGCCCCGGGCGGGTGAAGGTGGCGCCCATTATAGGGCCGAGCCGAGGCGGACGGTCAACGCGGCCGCCGTGGCGATGCGCTTCGTCGTTCAGGCGCGTATAATATGCAGCCTGTCGAAGCCGCCACAGGCCCGTTACGCCCCATGAGTGCTGCCAATCGAGACGTTTGCCCAAGCCCCATGGCCCGCTACCGGGCCGACCTCGAGCGCGACGACTTCCAGTACGACGCCGCCCAGGAGCGTGCCGTGGAGCACCTGCAGCGGCTCCACGACGAGCTGCTGGCGGCGCCCCCCGCGCCGCTCCCGCCGGCCCAGGCCGGCGGAGGGCTCGCCTCCAGGGTGGCGGGGCTTTTCGGCAAGCGTTCGGGGCGCGAGCCCGCCGAGCCGGTGCTGCCGGCGGTCCGCGGCCTCTACCTGTGGGGCGGGGTAGGGCGCGGCAAGACCTACCTGGTGGATGCCTTCTACGAGTCGCTGCCCTTTCCCGAGAAGATGCGCACCCACTTCCACCGCTTCATGCAGCGGGTGCACAACGAGCTCGAGCACTACAAGGGGGAGAAGAACCCGCTGCGCCTGATCGCCGCCAAGTTCGCCGCCGAGGCGCGGGTGATCTGCTTCGATGAGTTCTTCGTCAAGGACATCACCGACGCCATGATCCTGGCCAACCTGCTCGAGGCGCTGTTCGAGCGCGGCGTGGTGCTGGTGGCCACCTCCAACATCGTGCCCGATGACCTCTACAAGGACGGCCTCCAGCGCTCTCGCTTCCTGCCGGCCATCGACCTGCTCAACCGCCACTGCGAGGTGGTCAACGTCGACTCCGGCATCGACTATCGCCTGCGCGCCCTGGAGCGCGCCGAGATCTTCCATTCGCCGCTGGACGAGGCGGCCGAGGTGGAGCTGGCGCGCAGCTTCCGCGAGATCGCCGGCCACGAGGGCGAGGCCGACGTCGCCCTGGAGATCAACCACCGCCTGCTTCACGCCCGTCGCCTCCACGACGACGTGGTGTGGTTCGAGTTCCGCGAGCTGTGCGACGGCCCGCGCAGCCAGAACGACTATATCGAGCTGGCCCGGGAGTTCCACTCCGTGTTGGTCTCCAACGTCACGCGCATGGGCGGCGCCACGGATGACCAGGCGCGGCGCTTCATCAACATGGTCGACGAGTTCTATGACCGCGGCGTCAAGCTGCTGATGTCGGCCGAGGTGCCCGCCGAGCGCCTCTACGCCGACGGCCGGCTCGAGTTCGAGTTCCAGCGCACCCTGTCGCGGCTGCAGGAGATGCAGTCCCACGAGTACCTGGCGCTGGCCCACAAGCCCTGAGCGGCATTGCCTTGCGCGTCGCGGTCAGGTAGAATTCGCGCGCTCTACTCGTTGTGCCCACCTTCGGGGACAACCAAGAAGAATAGGGATGGTTCCCGCCGGCCCGGCCGGTGGCAGGACCCAACACACTTGATTGGTGAGATTCCATGAAGACGTTCACTGCCAAACCGCAGTCCGTCCAGCGCGACTGGTATGTCGTCGACGCCACGGACAAGACGCTCGGCCGTCTGGCCACCGAGATCGCTCGCCGCCTGCGCGGCAAGCACAAGCCGGAGTTCACCCCCCACGTGGATACCGGCGACTACATCGTCGTGATCAACGCCGAGAAGGTGAAGGTCACCGGCAACAAGGCGAAGGCCAAGACCTACTACCGTCACACCGGCTATCCGGGCGGCCTGCGCTCCATGACCTTCGACAAGCTGGTCGAGCTCGCCCCCGAGCGCATCATCGAGACCGCCGTCAAGGGCATGTTGCCCAAGGGTCCGCTGGGCCGCGCCATGTACTCCAAGCTCAAGGTCTACGCCGGCGCCGAGCATCCGCACGCCGCCCAGCAGCCGCAAGAACTGAACATCTGAGGGAGTCTTCGCCATGACACAGCAGTATTACGGTACCGGGCGCCGCAAGACCTCTACCGCCCGCGTCTTCCTGAAGCCGGGCACCGGCAAGATCACCGTCAACAGCCGTGATCTCAACGACTACTTCGGCCGCGTCACCGGCCGCATGGTGGTGCGTCAGCCCCTCGAGCTGACCGACACCCTCGGCCAGTTCGATGTCTTCGTCACCGTCAAGGGCGGCGGCGGCTCGGCCCAGGCCGGCGCCATCCGCCACGGCATCACCCGGGCCCTGATGGACTACAACGAGGACTTCCGTCCGCAGTTGCGCGAGGCGGGCTACGTGACCCGTGACGCACGCCAGGTGGAGCGCAAGAAGATCGGCCTGCGCAAGGCGCGTCGCCGCCCGCAGTTCTCCAAGCGCTGATTCCACGCCGTCTTGGAAACCGCGACGCCCGGGGCTTTCAACCCGGGCGTTTCTTGTTCTGGGTCAACAATTTGGATTCGCCATGCCACCTTGGTCAAGGCCCTTTTCCTTGTGCGGGGCGGCCCGATTTCTTAACATGTAGCGGATTTGATGTCCGTGGTCGCGGGGTCGCCCGTGATGGATCAACGGGTAAGCTGATGGGAGAAACCTTGAAATGGCAGATAACGGCGTGAACAAGGGTCGGCGCCGTTTCCTCGTCGGTGCCACCACCGTAGTGGGTGGGGTTGGTGCCGTCGGGGTTGCGGTCCCCTTTGTGGCTTCCTGGCAGCCTAGTGCCAAGGCGAGAGCGGCGGGTGCGCCGGTGAAGGCGGATGTGTCCAAGCTGGAGGTCGGCCAGCGCATGACCGTGGAGTGGCGCGGCAAGCCGGTGTGGATCGTGCACCTCTCCGAGGGGATGGTCGAGCGTACCGAGAACTTCGATGTCTCGCGGCTGGCGGACCCGGACTCCGAGGAGCCCCAGCAGCCGACCTACATCGAGGGGGCGATGCGGGCGCTCAGGCCGCAGTACTCGGTGCTTATCGGCATCTGTACCCACCTCGGCTGCTCGCCGCTGTTCCGCCCCGAGCCCGATGCGGAGGGCGTGGGTACCGACGACTGGCCGGGCGGCTACTTCTGCCCCTGCCACGGTTCGCGCTTCGACCTGGCGGGTCGGGTGTTCCGCAATGTGCCGGCGCCCACCAACCTGGAGATCCCGCCGTATCGCTTCGAGACCGACGACATGATCGTCGTTGGCGAAGATGAGGAGACTGCCTGATGGGTAACCCGAACAAGGCGATGGCGGAAAAGGGCTTCATGCGCTGGGTCGACGAGCGCTTCCCCGCGACGCAGATGTGGCAGGAACACCTGTCCAAGTACTACGCCCCCAAGAACTTCAACTTCTGGTACTTCTTCGGCTCCCTGGCCCTGCTGGTGCTGGTCAACCAGATCCTCACCGGTATCTGGCTGACCATGAGCTACAACCCCTCCGCCGAGGGCGCCTTCGCCTCGGTCGAGTACATCATGCGTGATGTCGAATGGGGCTGGCTGATCCGCTATCTGCACTCGACCGGCGCCACGGCCTTCTTCGTGGTGGTCTACCTGCACATGTTCCGCGGCCTGCTCTACGGATCCTACAAGGCGCCCCGCGAACTGGTGTGGATCTTCGGCATGGCGATCTACCTGGCGCTGATGGCCGAGGCCTTCATGGGCTACCTGCTGCCCTGGGGCCAGATGTCCTACTGGGGTGCCCAGGTGATCATCTCGTTGTTCTCCGCCATCCCGGTGATCGGTCCCGACCTGACCCAGTGGATCCGCGGTGACTTCCTGATCTCCGGGATCACCCTGAACCGCTTCTTCGCGCTGCATGTGGTGGCACTGCCCATCGTGATCCTGGCGCTGGTGGTGCTGCATATCATCGCCCTGCATGAGGTCGGCTCCAACAACCCGGACGGCATCGATATCAAGAAGAAGAAGGACGAGACCGGCAAGCCGCTGGACGGCATCCCCTTCCACCCCTACTACACGGTGAAGGACATCGTCGGCGTCGCCGTGTTCCTGTTCGTCTTCGCGGTGGTGATCTTCTACTTCCCGGAGGGCGGCGGCTACTTCCTCGAGAAGCCCAACTTCGAGCCGGCCGACCCGCTCACCACGCCCGACCATATTGCGCCGGTGTGGTACTTCACGCCCTTCTACGCGATCCTGCGCGCCATCACCTTCTCGCTGTTCGGGCTCGACGCCAAGTTCCTGGGCGTGATCTTCATGGGCGCGGCCATCGCGGTGCTCTTCGTGCTGCCCTGGCTGGACCGCAGCCCAGTGCGCTCCATGCGCTACAAGGGGTGGATGTCGAAGGTGATGCTGGTGCTGTTCGTGATCAGCTTCATCATCCTCGGGGTGCTGGGCGTACTGCCGGCCACCGACGGCCGGACCCTGGTGGCCCAGATCTGCACCGCCGTCTACTTCGCCTTCTTCCTGCTGATGCCCATCTACACCCGGCTGGAGAAGACCAAACCCGTACCGGAGAGGGTGACTGGCTAATGAAAAAGCAACTCTTCGCACTGCTCTTCGCGCTGGTGCCCCTCACGGCGATGGCCGCAGGAGGCGCGAGCGTCCCGTACTCCATGACGCCCGACCTGGATGACAAGGCGTCGCTGCAGCGGGGCATGCAGCTCTACAACAACTACTGCATGGGCTGCCACTCCCTGGAGTTCCAGCGCTACTCGCGGGCCGCCGAGGACCTGGGCATGCCCCAGGACCTGGTCGAGGAGAACCTGATCTTCTCCTCGGACCTGGCCTTCAACGACCAGATGCATATCGCCATGAGCGAGGAGGATGGCGAGGCCTGGTTCGGGGCGCCGCCGCCCGATCTGACCCTGGAGTCACGCCTGCGTGGCACCGACTGGATCTACTCCTACCTGCTCTCCTTCTACAAGGATCCCGACACCGGGACCGGGGTGAACAACGCCGTGTTCGACCTGGTGGCGATGCCCAATGTGCTGGAGCCACTGCAGGGGGTGCAGGAGAAGGTCTGCGCCGAGACGGATAGGCCGGTCGAGGGCGAGGAGCCGGATCCGCTCTCGGGCAAGTACCAGTCCTGCGATACCCTGCAGGTGACCCAGCCGGGCGAGATGGAGCCCGAGGAGTTCGAGGAGGCGGTCTACGACCTGACCAACTTCCTGGCCTACGTGGGCGAGCCCTCCAAGCTCCAGGCCCAGACCCTGGCCCCGAAGGTGCTGATCTTCATCTTCATCTTCGGCGTCATCGCCTACCTGCTCAAGCGCGAGTACTGGCGCGATATCCACTGATCCACCCGCGGGTGGACAGTGCGGGGGCGCAGGGCCATGGGCCTTGCGCCCCCTTCATGTCTCTGGGTGTCATGTCCGGGGCAGGCGGGGCCCGCAGCGGGTGCGCCTGTCGTGTTATCATGGCCGTTCGAATTGATGCGAGGATTGTTTCATGGGTGTAGTGGCCAAACGGTCGTCGATGATCTTCTACTCCGGTGGTACCGATCACTTCAGCCACCGGGTGCGTATCGTGCTCGCCGAGAAGGGCGTGGCGGTGGACATCGTCGAGGTCACCGATGACCAGCCCCCCGAGGAGCTCGCCGACCTCAACCCCTACAACAGCGTGCCGACCCTGCTCGACCGCGATCTGGTGCTCTACGAGTCCAAGGTGATGATGGAGTACCTGGACGAGCGCTTCCCGCACCCGCCGCTGCTGCCGGTCTACCCCGTGGCGCGCGCCCAGAGCCGGCTGTGGATGCATCGCATCGAGCGCGAGTGGTGCCCGCTGGTGGCGCAGGTCGACCAGGGGCCCAAGAAGGAGGCCGACAAGGCACGCAAGGAGCTGCGCGAGAGCCTGATCGGCATCTCGCCGATCTTCGAGGACATGCCGTTCTTCATGAGCGACGAGTTCACCCTGGTGGACTGTTGCCTGGCCCCGATCCTGTGGCGCCTGCCGGCGCTGGGCATCGAGCTGCCCGAGAAGCAGGTGGCGCCGCTGCTCGGCTACATGGAGCGGGTGTTCGAGCGCGACGGCTTCCGGAATTCGCTCAGCGAGCGCGAGCGCGAGATGCGCGGCTGAACCATTCCCGGCCGCCCCGGGCGGCCAACAACCAGGAGGGCCAGACGATGTATTCCAGTCGTCCCTATCTGGCCAGGGCCCTGTACCAGTGGCTGCTGGACAACGACCTTACCCCGCATATCGTGGTGGATGCGGAGCACCCCGAGGTGGAGGTGCCGCGACAGTTCGTCCACAATGGACAGATCGTGCTCAACCTCTCGCCCGAGGCGGTGCGCGACCTCGCCATGGAGAACGAGGCGATCAGCTTCGAGGCGCGCTTCGGTGGCCAGCCGATGCGGGTCATGGTGCCGAGCGAGGCGCTGGTCGCCATCTACGGCCGCGAGAACGGCGTCGGCATGGTGTTCGGGCATGAGCCGGTGATGCCCGCGCCGGCGACCGATGAGGCCGCCGACCCGGCACCGTCCCTCGCCGAGGTGGAGCGCGACGAGGCTCCGCCCTCCGCCGACGAGTCGGAAGACGCGTCGGACGGGCGCCCTCCGAAGAAGGGCAAGCCCTCGCTGCGGGTGATCAAGTAGGCTGTGCCCGGCACGACGGGCCAGGAGCAGGATGCAGAACGGCAGGCCCGCGGGCCTGCCGTTCTGCGTCCAGTCCGGCCTCGGCCCGGCTCAGTCGATATAGTCGAACACCTTGACGATGCGCTGCATGCCGCCGATCTCGGCCACGGCGTCGGCGATGCGCTGACCCTCGTCGCGGCTCACCATGCCCATCAGGTAGATGCTGGCGTTCTCGGTGACCACCCGGATGCGGCTGGCATCGATGCGCTCGTTGGCGGCCAGGTTGGCGCGTATCCGGGCGGTGAGCCAGGTGTCGGAGAGCTTCTGGCTGGCGGGCAGGTTGCCGGCCACGGAGAGCTCGTTGTGCACGTCGCGCACGTTGCGCACCTCGCCGGCCACCTCGCCGGCCGTCTCCCGCAGCTCCTCGCTGGGTACCTGGCCGGTCAGCAGCACCACGCCGTTGAAGCTGTCGACGTTGATACGGGCGTCGCCGAGACGGGAGTCGGTGCGGCCCAGGTTGTGGCTGATCTTGGTCTCGATGCTGTGGTCCTCGAGCTTTTCGCCGGCGGTACGCTTGCCGTAGTTGTCCTCGATGGTGCCCTGGTGGGTCACGCTGGTCACGGCGGTGCAGCCGGCCAGGCCCAGCAGGGACGCCAGCAGCAGGGAGCGGAGCAGGGTGTTGCGGATCATGGAAGTCACTCGCTTGTTCCGAAGAGCTGTTCGTCGATAAGGTCGCACAGGCAGTGGATCACCAGCAGGTGGACCTCCTGGATGCGCGCGGTGGAGGTGGCGGGTACGCGGATCTCGCAGTCGTCCTGGCCCAGCAGCGAGGCCATGTTGCCGCCGTCGCGGCCGGTCAGCGCCACCACCGTCATGTCGCGGTCGTGGGCCGCCTGGATCGCCTGGATGACGTTGGCCGAGTTGCCGCTGGTGGAGATGGCCAGCAGGATGTCGCCGGGCTGGCCCAGGGCGCGCACCTGCTTGGAAAATACCTCGTTGTAGCTGTAGTCGTTGGCGATGGAGGTCAGCGTCGAGGTGTCGGTGGTCAGCGCCATGGCGGGCAGGCTGGGGCGCTCGCGCTCGAAGCGGTTGAGCAGCTCCGAGGAGAAGTGCTGGCTGTCGCCTGCGCTGCCGCCGTTGCCGCAGGCCAGTACCTTGCCCTCGCTGACGAGGCACTGGACCATCATCTGGCTGGCCACCTCGATGAAGGGGGGGAGCACCTCGCTGGCATAGGTCTTGGTATCGATGCTGGCGTTGAAGTGGCCGAGAATGCGCTGCTGGAAATCCATGCTGGATCGGGTTCCTCTGGCGGAGTCAGCTGGCATCGAAGGCGTTGGCCAGCCACTGGATGTCGAGTTCGGGCGGCAGGCCCACCACCGCCACCACGTCGAAGCGGCAGGGACATGATAGCCCGTTGCGCTGGAGATAAAAACGCGCCGCCCGGACCAGGCGGCGCTGCTTGGTGGGGGTCACGGTTTCCAGGGGGTGGCCGTGACGGGTGTCGGCGCGGTGGCGCACCTCGACGAAGACCAGGGTCTCGCCGTCGCGCATCACCAGGTCCAGCTCGCCCCCCTTGGCATGCTGGTTGGCGGCCACCACGGTCAGGCCGCGCGCCACCAGCCACGCCTCGACGTGGCGTTCGATGGCTTCGCCGCGGGCGCGGGCGTCACGGGGACCGGTCATCGCCGAACACCCCGGGGATCAGTACCGGCTGTGGCACGCCGTTGACGAAGCGCGCCCAGGGCAGCAGGCGCTCGACGCGGCCGTCGCGGCGCAGCCGCAGGCTGCCGGTGGCGCCGTGCAGCTCGCTGCCCGAGACCGCCAGGAACTGCGGCAGGCGGCGGGCCAGCTCGAAGGCGTCGACGCCCATGGCGTGCAGCCGGAAGAGGTTGGGATCGGACTCCTCGCGCAGCTCGCGGTAGCTCTCGGCGAAGGGCAGGGCCTCCTCGCCGCCCACCGCGGCATCGGGGATCTGCCACGGGATGTCAGGGAACAGCACGCCGTCGAGGTCGCCGTCGAGGCGCGGTTCGAGCTGCCCGCTGTAGAGGTGCGAGGTCGCGTAGACGGGCAGGTCGGCGGCGTCGTAGTAGTCCAGGGTCGGCGGCACCTGGCGGGCGAACTCGGGCAGCCCGAGCAGGAACAGCAGGTCGGGACGGCCGTCGGCGATGGCGCGGCGGGTGCTGTCGGTGGCCGAGCGCTCGGGGTCGTAGCGCACCGCGTTGCTCACCTCGCCCCCCTGGTCGCGCCACTCGTCCCAGAAGGCCTCGCCGACCCGCTGCCCCCAGCCGTTGTCCGGGACCAGCAGGGCGGCGCGGCGATGGTCGTCGCGCCAGGCGCGCCGGGCAGCCAGGCGTGCCTCGTCCTCGGCGGAGAGCCCGTACTGGAAGAGCCCGTCGGCCTCGTTGCGCTCGCTACGGCCATAGTTGAGCGCCAGGGTCGGCAGCGGCACCCGGTCGAGGCGCTCGAGCTCGCTGACCTGGTCCTTGTCGAGGGGGCCGATCACCGCCTGGGCGCCGCGGTTCTCGGCCTCGCGGTAGAGGGTCTCGAGGTCACCCCCGGAGGCGTCGAGGAAGCTCAGCCTGACGTCGCCGTCGGTGGCGTGGCGCTGCCGCACGCGAATCCCCTCGGCGATCGCCTCGGCCGGTCGCGCAAGGTCGCCGGACTCGGGCAGCAGGATGGCGATATGGCGCACCTCCTGGCCGCGCAGCTCGCGCAGGGCGAGGAGGTCGGCAGGCAGCTGGCGGGCCGCGGGATGGCGTTGATGGCGCTCCCGCCAGTCATCGAGGCGCTCGAAGAGGCGCTCGATGTCGCCGCCAGCGCTGCGCACCGTCTCGGCCAGCGCCACCCAGCCGCGGGCCAGGTCGTCGTCGCGGGTCTCGCCGAGCCGGCTCAGCTGGTGGCCGGAGAGCCCTTCCAGGGCGCGCCAGAGGGCATCGTTGAGCGCCTCGTCCTCCGTGTCGGCCTGGACCCGGAGCAGCGCCTCGGCCGCGGCAGCGGGCTCGCCCTCCTCGAGAAGCGCCAGCCCCAGCCGCTCGCGCAGCCCCTGGGCCTGCTCGCGGTCCAGCGCCAGGGCGTCGAGATCCTCGGCGGCGCGGATCACCGCCCGCGGGTTGCCGGTGCGCTCGCCGAGGTCGGCCAGCAGCAGCGCCCAGCGGGTGCGCGACTCCCGGTCGAGACTCCCGTCATCGAGCTCGAGGGCGGCCTCCAACGCCTGGGTGTCCTCCCCCTGGCGTGCTAGGATATAGGCCGCCTTGAGCCGGCTGCGCGCCGCCTCGTCCGGTGCCTGTTCCGCCGCCCGTTCGAGCAGGGCGGCGGGGTCGTCATCCGGTGCTCGCTCGACGTCGCCCGGGCGGGTGGCGCAACCGCCCAGCACCAGGGCGAGGAGCGCGATGGCCAGCAGGCCGCGTGTCGGTGTCCCCATGCGTCCGTCCTTTCTTCATCCGTTTGCGGTATCCACCCGGGAGGCGAAGTGTCACAGCCGAGTCCTGCTGCATTGTACGTGGTCGCCACGCCGATTGGGAATCTGGCCGACCTGAGCCCGCGCGGCGCCGCGGTGTTGGGCGAGGTGGCGCTGGTCGCCGCCGAGGACACCCGCCATACTGCCCGCCTGCTGCGCCACCTGGGCCTCTCGGTGCCGATGCTCTCCCTGCATGAGCACAACGAGGCGGCGCGGGTGTCGCAGCTGGATGCACGCCTGGCGGCGGGGGAGCCCATTGCCCTGGTCAGTGACGCCGGCACGCCGCTGATCAGCGATCCGGGCTTCGTGCTGGTACGCGAGCTGCGCGCCCGGGGCCGTCGGGTGGTGCCGATCCCCGGCGCCTGCGCCCTGGTGGCGGCGCTCAGCGCGGCGGGGCTGCCCACCGACCGCTTCGCCTTCCAGGGCTTCCTGCCGGCCAAGGGCGGGGCGCGGCGCACCCGGCTGGAGGCCCTGGCGGCGCGCGACGAGACCCTGGTGTTCTACGAGTCCCCCCACCGGATCCGCGACACCCTGGCGGATATCCGGGCGACGTTCGGAGCGCGCCGGGTGGTGCTGGCCCGGGAGCTGACCAAGACCTTCGAGACCTTCCTCGACGGCAGCGCCGAGGCGCTGCTCGAGCGCATGGAGGCGGATCCCGACCAGGCGCGCGGCGAGTTCGTGGTGATGCTGGCCGGCGCCGACGCGCGTCCCGCGGGCGACAGTGCCGAGGTGGAGGGCGAGGCGCTGCTGGCCGCGCTGCTGGTCGAGGGCATCGGGGTCAAGCAGGCCGCCTCGGTCGCCGCCCGGCTGCTCGGCGGCGCCAGGAAGGCCTGGTACGCCCGCGCCCAGGCGCTCAAGGATCAGGCCTGATGCCGGTCGACATTGAGGGGCGCCCGGGGCGCTGGTATCCTTGCCACGGGAGTCGGCCAGACAGTCGCCGCCGGAGCGATCCGGGGGAGGAAAGTCCGGGCTCCACAGGGCAGAGTGCCAGGTAACGCCTGGGCGGCGCGAGCCGACGGAAAGTGCAGCAGAGAGCAGACCGCCTACGTCTCCTTCGGGAGGCCGGCAAGGGTGAAAGGGTGCGGTAAGAGCGCACCGCGCGCCTGGTAACAGTGCGTGGCAAGGTAAACCCCACTCGGAGCAAGACCAAATAGGAACCCGTTGGCGTGGCCCGCGTCGGGTTCGGGTAGGTCGCTCGAGGGGCGCGGCGACGCGTCCCCTAGATGAATGACTGTCCTCGACAGAACCCGGCTTATCGGCCGGCTCCCCCCCGTTTTCATTGCGGTGGCGTGATCCCCGCCACCCCCGCCTGGATCGAGTAGCGCATGCAGTCCGCCCCTGACACTCCCTCGCGCGGCTACCGCCATGCCAGCGTCCTTCTCGACGGCGCCGTCGATGCCCTGGTCCATGATCCTGCCGGCGTCTACCTGGACGCGACCTTCGGTCGCGGCGGTCACTCGCGTGCGATCCTCGCGCGCCTGGCGCCGCAAGGTAGGCTGCTGGCCATCGACCGCGACCCCCAGGCCATCGCCGAGGCGGCCGGCCTCGACGACCCTCGCTTCACCATCGAGCGGGCCGAATTCGCCCGCCTCGACGAGGTCGCCGAGGCCCATGGCCTGCATGGCCGCCTGGCCGGCATCCTGCTCGATATCGGTGTCTCTTCCCCCCAGCTCGACGATCCCGAGCGCGGCTTCAGCTTCCTGCGCGACGGCCCGCTTGACATGCGCATGGACCCCTCCCGGGGCGAGAGCGCTGCGGCCTTCATCGCCCGGGCCGGGGAGGCCGAGCTTGTGCGGGTGTTCAAGGAGTTCGGCGAGGAGCGCTATGCCCGGCGCCTGGCCAGGGCGATCGTGGCACGGCGCGCCGAGCGTCCCATCGAGCGTACCGCCGACCTGGCCGAGGTGGTCAAGGTCGCGCACCCCGCCTGGGAGAAGCACAAGCACCCCGCCACCCGGGTGTTCCAGGCCCTGCGCATCCAGGTCAACGGCGAGCTCGAGCAGCTCGATGCTGCGCTGGAGGTGGCGCTGGAGGCCCTGGCCCCGGGCGGGCACCTGGTGGTGATCAGCTTCCACTCGCTGGAGGACCGTCGCGTCAAGCGCTTCATCCGCCATCACGTGCGCGGCGACACCCACCTGCCGCGCGGGGTCCCCATCCGCGACGAGCAGCTCGAGCGGCGCCTCGAGGCGCTGGGCAAGGCGCGTCGTCCCGGCGAGGCGGAGGTCAGGGAGAACCCCCGCGCGCGCAGTGCCGTGATGCGGGTCGCACGCAAGCGCTACTGAGGGAGTCGGCATGTCACAGGGAAGGTCGCTTACCCCACGTATCGCCAGGCCCAAGGCGCTGCGCCCGAGCCTGTCGGCGCTGGCGCTGGCCGGGCTGCTGGCGGCCTGCTTCGTCAGTGCCCTGGCGGTGATCGGCGTCAGCCACCTGACCCGCGAGCAGTATGCCCGCCTGCAGCAGCTCGAGCGCGAGCAGCAGCAGCTGCAGACCGAGTGGGGACAGCTGCTGCTGGAGGAGAGCGCCTGGTCCTCGCCGGCGCGTATCGAGCGTCTGGCCGTGGAACGCCTCGAGATGCGCCTGCCCGGGGTCGATGAGGTGGAGGTGATCCGGCCGTGAGCAGCGAGGTTCGCAGCGGTGTCTCGCCACGTCGCCCACCGCCCATGGCCCCCATGGGCTCGCTGCGCTACAGGCTGCTGCTGGCGCTGGTGCTGCTGGGGCTCGGCCTGCTGGTGGGGCGGGTGGCCATGCTGCACGTGGTCGACCGGCCCTTCCTGCAGGGGCAGGGGGATGCCCGTACCCTGCGCAGCGAACCGCTGCCCGCGCACCGCGGCATGATCGTCGACCGCCACGGCGAGCCGCTGGCCATCTCCACGCCGGTGGTGACCCTGTGGGCCAACCCCCAGGAGGTGCCCGAGGACCCCATCCAGCGTGTGCGGCTCGCCAGGGCACTGCAGATGGAGCCCGATGCGCTCAACGAACGCCTCGCGCGCTTCGCCGACCGGGAGTTCATGTACCTGCGCCGGCGGATGACACCCGAGACGGCGGAGGAGGTGCTGTCGCTGCGCCTCCCCGGGGTCTATCACCAGGACGAGTACAAGCGCTACTACCCGGCCGGCGAGGTGGCTGCCCAGCTGCTGGGGGTGACCAACGTCGACGATGTGGGGCAGGAGGGCCTCGAGCTCGCCTACCAGTCCTGGCTTTCGGGCACCCCGGGGCAGCGTCGCGTCCTCAAGGATCGCCACGGCCGGCTGGTGCGCGACCTCGAGGTGCTGCGCGAGGCCAAGCCCGGCGGCGAGCTCACCCTGGCCATCGACCAGCGTCTGCAGTACATGGCCTATCGCGAGCTTGCCGCGGCCGTCGCCGAGCACGACGCCGACGGTGGCGTGGTGGTGATGCTGGATGCCCGCACCGGCGAGGTGCTGGCCATGGCCAACCAGCCCTCCTACAACCCCAACAACCGCGCCGGCATCGAGCCCCGCGGGCTGCGCAACCAGGCCATCGTGGACACCTTCGAGCCGGGCTCGGTGGTCAAGCCCCTGGCCATGGCGGCGGTCATGGAGAGCGGCCATTTCGACCGCGATACCGAGATCGACACCTCGCCGGGCTGGATGCGCATCGACCGCTTCACCATCCACGACATCCGCGACTTCGGCGAGCTGGACATGGCGGGTATCCTCGAGAAGTCCTCCAACATCGGCATGGCGAAGCTGGTGCTCGAGCTCGACGACCCCCTGGTGCCCGAGGTCTACCGGCGTGTCGGCTTCGGCCGGAGCCCGGAGACCGGCTTCCCCGGCGAGGCCGCCGGCAGCATCCCGGCCCCGGCGCGCTGGTCGAGCAGCCAGTGGGCGGCGCTCTCCTACGGCTACGGCCTGTCGGTGTCCGCGCTGCAGCTGGCCAGCGCCTACACGGCCCTGGCCAACGACGGCGAGCACCTGCCGCCCTCGCTGCTGCGCCTTAAGGCGCCGCCCGAGGGCGAGCGCGTCATCGACGAGGCAGTGGCCCACGACCTGCTGCGCATCATGGAGGAGTCGGTGCAGCCCGACACCGGCGCGCGGCGCGCCATGGTGCCGGGGTACCGGGTGGCCGGCAAGACCGGCACGGTGCGCAAGACCGGCGCCGGCGGCTACGAGGAACGGGCCTATCGCAGCCTCTTCATGGGCATCGCACCGGTCTCCGATCCACGCATCGTCGTGGCGGTGATGATCGACCGCCCGCGCGGCGACGCCTACTATGGTGGCGCGGTGGCCGCCCCGGTGTTCTCGCGCGTCGCCGGCAGTGCGCTGCGCCTGCTCGATGTGCCCCCCGACCAGGCCGACGTCCAGGCATCACCATGAGGAGCGAGCGCATGTCCATGTCCGTACCGATGTCCCGCCTGGAGCGCACCCTGGTCCGGCTCTGGCCCGAGGCGGCGCCGTCCCTGCCGGACGCGGGCATGACCCGTCTCCAGACCGACAGCCGCCGCCTGGCGCCGGGTGACGTCTTCGTCGCGGTTCCCGGGGTGGCCGGCGACGGGCGCGACTTCATCGAGGCGGCCCTCGGCGCCGGCGCCTCGGCGGTGCTCTGCCACGCCGGTGACGGTCGCGACGTCCGGGCCGATGCGCGGATCCTGGCGCTTCCGGGGCTTCGCGAGCGGCTGGGCGAGCTCGGCCGCTCGCTCTACGGGGTGCCGGAGGCCCTGGAGCTGGTCGGTGTCACCGGCACCAACGGCAAGAGCTCGGTGACCCACTACCTGGCCGAACTGAGCCAGGCCCTGGGCGTCGAGGCCGCGGTGATCGGCACCCTGGGCCTCGGCCGCCCCGGGGTACTCACCGAGAGCGGCCTGACCACCCCGGGCCCCCTGGCGCTGCAGGCCTCGCTGGCCACCCTGGCCGAAGACGGCGTTACGCGGGTAGCCATGGAGGTCTCCTCCCACGCCCTGGAGCAGGGGCGCCTCGACGGCTGCCGGGTCAAGGCGGCGGTCTTCACCAACCTCAGCCGCGACCATCTCGACTACCATGGAAGCATGGCCGCCTATGCGGCGGCCAAGGCGCGGCTCTTCCGCCGTCCGGAGCTCCGCCTGGCCGTGGTCAATGGCGACGACCCCCTGGCGCGGCTGATGCTGGCGGGTTTGCCGGGGGGGCGAGAGGGGCGGGTGCGGGTGCTGGCCACCGGCGGCGACGAGGCGGTGACCCTGCGCGTGCTGGAGCGCTTTCCCTTGGTCGACGGCCAGCGTGCCCTGATAGCGACCCCCGAGGGGGAACGCGAGCTGTCGCTGCCGCTGGTGGGGCGCTTCAACCTCGACAATGTGCTGCTGGCCATCGCCACCCTCTACGGCCTGGGCCACGGGCTCGAGGCGCTCTTCGAGGCGGCACAGCGGCTGTCCCCGGTGCCCGGGCGCATGGAGGTGCTGGCGCACCCCGGTGCGCCCACGGTGGTGGTCGACTACGCCCATACCCCGGATGCCCTGGACAACGCCCTGGCCGCCCTGCGCGACCATCTGCCGGGCCGGGGGCGCCTGTGGTGCCTGTTCGGCTGCGGGGGCGACCGCGACCCCGGCAAGCGCGCGCCCATGGCCGCCGCCGCCGAGCGCCACGCCGAGCGCCTGGTGATCACCGATGACAACCCGCGTGGCGAGGAGCCGGCGGCGATCCGCGAGCAGGTGCTGGCCGGGCTCAGTTTGGCCGGGCGCGAGCGTGCCCGGGAGATCGACGGGCGCGGCGTGGCCATCGCCGCGACCCTGGCCGATGCGGCCCCCGAGGACGTGGTGCTGATCGCCGGCAAGGGGCACGAGACCTACCAGGAGGTGGCGGGGATCCGCCATCCCTTCGACGATCGCGAGGTCGCCCGTCAGGCGCTGGCGGCACGCGGCCGGGAGGTGCGCCGATGAGCCGCCGCGGGCTCGCCACCCTGGGCGAGGTGGCGCGCGTGCTGGGGCTCGCCGCCCCCGAGCGTGACCTGCCGCTCGCCGGGGTCGTCACCGACACGCGCCGGGTCGCGCCGGGAGACCTCTTCGTCGCCCTGCGCGGCGAGCGCTTCGACGCCCACGACTTCCTGGGCCGGGCCCGCGAGGCCGGCGCCGCGGCCGCCGTGGTGGAGAACGCCGTGGACGACCCCCTGCCGCAGCTGGTGGTGGCCGACAGCCGCCTCGCCCTGGGGCTGCTTGCGCGCGCGCGCCGCGAGGCCTGGGGCGGCCCGCTGGTCGCGGTGACCGGCAACAGCGGCAAGACCACCGTCAAGGAGCTGCTCGCCGCGCTGCTCGGCCGCCGGGGCGAGACCCTGGCCACCCGCGGCAATCTCAACAACGACATCGGCGCGCCGCTGACCCTGCTCGAGCTGACCCCGACCCATCGCCAGGCGGTGGTGGAACTGGGCGCCAACCACCTGGGCGAGATCGCCTGGACGGTGGGCCTGGCCCGGCCTCAGGTGGCGGTGATCACCAACGTCACCGGCGCCCATGTCGGCGAGTTCGGCGGGATGGGGCGGATCGCCCAGGCCAAGGCGGAGATCCTCGCCGGCCTGCCCGCGGACGGGGTGGCGGTGCTCAACCGCGACGACGCCTACTTCGCCACCTGGGCACGGCTCGCCGCGCCGCGGGAGGTGCTCGACTTCGGGCTGGGGAAGGGCGCCCGGGTCACGGCCCGGGACCTGGCCGCCGACGCGCTCGGGCGCTATGCTTTCACGCTCGTCGTCGACGGGCGGACGCTCGGTCGCGTCACCCTGCGGCTGATGGGGCGCCACAACCTGGCCAACGCCCTGGCGGCGGCGGCCGCCGCCCTGGCCATGGGGCTGGCCCCCGCCGCGGTGGTGGAGGGGCTCGGTGCGGTGGCGCCGATGGCCGGCCGCCAGGCCGTGGTCGAGGGCGTGCGCGGGTCGCGGCTTATCGATGATACCTATAACGCCAACCCCGGCGCGGTGCAGGCGGCGCTGGCGCTGCTGGCGGCGCTGCCCGCCCCGCGTTGGTGCCTGCTGGGCGCCATGGGAGAGTTGGGAGAGGCGTCCGAGCGGCTGCATGCCGAGGTCGGGCGCCATGCACGGGAACTGGGGATCGACTTCCTGGGCACCCTCGGCGAGGCGGCGCGTCCCGCCAGTCGCGCCTTCGGCGGCGCCGGGTGCCATTTCGACGACCGCGAGGCGCTGGCGCGCCACGTGCTCGACCATCTTCCCCCCGGGGCCAGCGTGCTGGTCAAGGGATCGCGCAGCGCCGCCATGGAGCAAGTGGTGGCGGCGCTGCGCGAGGACACGACAGGGTAAACGCGATTCATGCTTCTCCATCTGGCTGACTTCCTGGCGCGGTACTTCGACGCCTTCCAGGTCTTCAACTATCTCACGCTGCGGATGATCCTCGGCACCCTGACCGCGCTGGTGCTCTGCCTGTGGCTGGGGCCGGTGGTGATCCGCCGCCTGGTCGAGGGGCAGATCGGCCAGGCGGTGCGCGACGACGGTCCCCAGTCGCATCTCTCCAAGGCCGGCACCCCGACCATGGGGGGGGCCATGATCCTGATGTCCATCGCCGTCAGCACCCTGCTGTGGGGCGACCTGACCAACCACTACGTGTGGATCGTGCTGGCGGTGACCCTGGGCTTCGGCGCCATCGGCTGGGTCGACGACTACCGCAAGGTGGTGGAGAAGAACCCCCGCGGCCTGCCGGCGCGCTGGAAGTACCTCTGGCAGTCGGTGATCGGCCTGGCGGCGGCGATGCTGCTCTACGTCACCGCCGCCTCGCCGGTGGAAACCAGCCTGATCGTGCCGCTGTTCAAGGAGTTCGTGCTTCCCCTGGGGCTCTTCTACGTGGTGCTCACCTACCTGGTGATCGTCGGCAGTTCCAACGCGGTGAACCTCACCGACGGCCTCGACGGCCTGGCGATCATGCCCACCGTGCTGGTGGCGATGGGGCTGGGGATCTTCGCCTACGCCAGCGGCAACGCGGTGTTCGCCGACTACCTGCAGATCCCCTCCATCCCCGGGGCCGGCGAGCTGGCGGTGTTCTGTGCCACCATCGCCGGCGCCGGCCTGGGCTTTTTGTGGTTCAACACCTATCCTGCCCAGGTCTTCATGGGCGACGTGGGGGCGCTGGCGCTGGGCGCGGCCCTGGGCGTGGTGGCGGTGATCGTGCGCCAGGAGATCGTGCTCTTCATCATGGGCGGCATCTTCGTCATGGAGACGGTGTCGGTGATCCTGCAGGTGGGCTCCTACAAGCTCACCGGGCGGCGCATCTTCCGCATGGCGCCGCTGCACCACCACTACGAGCTCAAGGGCTGGCCGGAGCCGCGGGTCATCGTGCGCTTCTGGATCATCACCGTGGTGCTGGTGCTGATCGGCCTGGCCACCCTCAAGGTACGCTGATGAGCGAGCGCGACCGTTCCGCCGCCGTCGGCCGGGTCCCCCCGGGCACCACCCTGGTGGTGGGGCTCGGGCTCTCGGGCCGCGCCATCTGTCGCCATCTGGCACGTCGAGGCCTGCCCTTCATGGTGGCCGACACCCGCGGCTCGCCGCCGGGGCTCGATGACTTCCGCGCCGCCCATCCCGGGGTCGCGGTGCATCTCGGCCCCCTCGAGGGGCTCGACCTCGAGGCGGCCGAAGCGGTGGTGGTGAGTCCCGGCATCGACCCTCGCACCCCGGGGCTCGAGGCACTGGCGGGCCGGATCGATACCGCCACCGGCGAGCCGCGCCTGATCGGCGAGATCGCGCTGTTCGTGCGCGAGGCACGCGCGCCCATCGCCGCCATCACCGGCTCCAACGCCAAGTCCACCGTGACCACCCTGGTCGGCGAGATGGCCCGCGAGGCCGGGCTCAGGGTGGCGGTCGGCGGCAACCTGGGCACCCCGGCGCTGGACCTGCTGGAGGAGGCGCCCGACGCCGAGCTCTTCGTGCTGGAGCTCTCCAGCTTCCAGCTCGAGACCACGCCGCGGCTGGGGGCCGAGACTGCCGCCTTCCTCAACCTCTCCGAGGACCACCTCGACCGCCACGGCGACATGGCCGGCTACCGGGCCGCCAAGCGTCGGATCTTCCGCGGCGCGCGCCACGCCGTGGTCAACGCCGAGGATCCCCGCACCTGGCCGGACACCGAGGTGCCGGCCATCGAGCGTTTCACCACCCGCACCCCGGAAGCCGGGGAGTGGGGGATCGGCCGTCAGCGGGGCGCCGACTGGCTGATGCATGGCGAGGCAGCGCTGATGCCGGTGGCGGCCATGCGCCTGGCGGGTCGCCACCACCAGGCCAACGCCCTGGCGGCGCTGGCCATGGGCCATCGCCTGGGCCTGCCGCTCGCCGCCATGCGCACGGTGCTCGAGCGCTTCCCGGGGCTGCCCCACCGTAGCGAGCTGGTGGCGAAGGCCGGCGGCGTGAGCTGGATCAACGACTCCAAGGGCACCAACGTGGGCGCGACCCTGGCCGCCATCGCCGGCCTCGGCCCGACCCTCGACGGGCGCCTGATCCTGCTCGCCGGCGGGGTGGGCAAGGGTGCCGACTTCACCCCCCTCGCCGAGCCCCTGGGGCGCTTCGGCCGCGAGGCGATCCTCTTCGGCGCCGATGCGGAGCGGCTGGCGAACGCGCTCTCCGGCAGCCTGCCGCTGACGCAGGTCGCGGATCTTGCGGAAGCGCTGGACCGCGCCGCCGCCATCGTCCGTCCCGGCGACGCCGTGCTGCTCTCGCCGGCCTGCGCCAGCCTCGACCAGTTCACCGACTACCGGGCGCGCGGCGAGGCCTTCCGGGCCTGGGTCGAGCGACACCTGGCGGAGGTGTCGCCATGAGTCGACTGTCCCGCCTGCGCGAGGCGCTCTCCACCCGGGATCACCCGGTCGACGGCTGGCTGCTGGTGGCGGCCCTGTCGCTGCTGCTGATCGGCCTGGTGATGGTCACCTCCGCCTCCACCGGGGTGGCGGCGAGCCTCACCGGCAACCCCTGGCACTTCGGGATCCGCCACGCGATCTTCCTGGTCGGCGCCCTGGCGCTGGCCGCCGGGCTGCTGCGGGTGCCGCTGGGCTGGTGGAAGGCCAACGGGCCGCTGTTGCTGCTGGTGGGCATCGTGCTGCTGGTGCTGGTGCTGCTGGTGGGGCGCGAGGTCAACGGCAGCCGGCGCTGGCTCTCGGTGCCCGGCATACCGTTCAACCTCCAGGCCTCGGAGCTCGCCAAGCTGTTCCTGATCGTCTACCTGGCGGGCTACCTGGAGCGCTTCCTGCCCCAGGTGCGCCGCGAGTGGGGGGCCTTCCTGCGCCCCCTGGTGGTGCTCGGCCTGTTCGGCGTGCTGCTGATCCTCGAGCCGGACTACGGCGCCGTGGTGGTGCTGACCGGCTGCGTGATGGGCATGCTGCTGATGGCCGGGGCGCCCTGGGGGCGCTTCCTGCTGCTGGCGCTGGTGGTCATCGCCGGCGGCGTGGTCCTGGCCATCGCCGAGCCCTACCGGCTGGCGCGCCTGACCAGCTTCGTCGATCCCTGGGCCGACCAGTTCGCCAGCGGCTACCAGCTGACCCAGGCGCTGATCGCCTTCGGCCGCGGCAGCTGGCTGGGCATGGGGCTGGGCAACAGCGTGCAGAAGCTCTTCTACCTGCCCGAGGCGCATACCGACTTCGTCTTCGCGGTGCTGGCCGAGGAGCTGGGGCTGTTCGGGGCGGTCGGCGTCATGGGGCTCTTCGCCCTGCTGGTGTGGCGCGCCATGGCGGTGGGGCGGCGTGCCGAGCTGGCCGGGCTGGCCTTCGCCGCCTACCTCAGCTACGGCATCGCCCTGGTGCTGGGCGCCCAGGCCTTCATCAATATCGCGGTGAGCAGCGGCATGCTGCCCACCAAGGGGCTGACGCTGCCGCTGCTCAGCTATGGCGGCTCGAGCCTGGTGGTCAGCACCGCCATGGTGGCGTTGCTGCTGCGGGTGGACATCGAGACCCGCCGCGCCCGCCGGCGTCGGCAGTCGGCGGCGCCCAGGCAGGCCCCCATCGGCCAGGGAGGGACGGCATGAACGACTCCACGACGCCTCGCCGGGTGCTGATCATGGCGGGCGGCACCGGCGGCCACGTCATCCCCGCGCTCTCCCTGGCGCGCGCCCTGCAGGCGCGCGGCATCGAGGTGGCCTGGCTGGGCAGCCCCCGGGGCATCGAGAACCGCCTGGTGCCCGAGGCGGGGTTTCCGCTCCACCGCATCGCCGTGGCCGGCCTGCGCGGCAATGGCGCCGCCGGCTGGCTGCTGGCTCCCTTCAACCTGACCCGGGCGGTGTGGCAGGCATGGCGGGTGATCCGCCGCTTCGACCCCCGGCTGGTGGTGGGGCTCGGCGGCTTCGCCAGCGGCCCCGGCGGGCTCGCCGCCTGGCTCTCCCGGCGCCCGCTGGTGATCCACGAGCAGAACGCCGTGGCCGGCCTGACCAACCGGGCCTTGTCGCGCCTGGCGCGACGGGTCTTCGCGGCCTTTCCCCAGGCCTTCCCGGGACGCGCCGAGGTGGTGGGCAACCCGGTGCGCGAGGCGATCGCTGCCCTGGGCGAGGCCCCGCGCGCCGCCGGCGAGATGGCCGGGCGCCCCCTGCGCCTGCTGGTGGTGGGCGGTTCCCTGGGTGCCCGGGCGCTCAACGAGGGGCTGCCCGAGGCGCTGGCGCGCCTGCCCGAGGGGAAACGGCCCGAGGTGCGTCACCAGGCGGGGCGCGGCAAGGAGGCGGCGACCCATGAAGCCTACGCCGAGCAGGGCGTGGCCGCCGAGGTCACCCCCTTTATCGACGACATGGCCGAGGCCTATGCCTGGGCCGACCTGGTGGTGTGCCGGGCGGGCGCCCTGACGGTGGCGGAGCTGGCCGCCGCCGCCAAGCCGGCGCTGTTCGTGCCCTTTCCGCACGCCGTGGACGACCACCAGACCGCCAACGCCCGGGCGCTGGTGGAGGAGGGCGCCGCCGGGCTGCTGCCCCACTCCGAACTGAGTGCGTCGACGCTGGCCGAGCGGCTGGCGGCGCTGCTCGACCCCGACACTCTCGCCACCATGGCGTCCCGGGCGCGTGCCTGCGCCCATCTCGACGCCGTCGATCGCCTGGTGGCCGGCTGCATGGAGACAGGCTTTGAGCGATAGCAGAACCGCAGAGGTGCCCGAGGCGGCCCGCCACGGCCGCGGGCTCGGCATGCGCCGCATCCGCACCATCCACTTCGTGGGCATCGGGGGCGCCGGCATGTGCGGCATCGCCGAGGTGCTCGCCAACCAGGGCTACCGGGTCACCGGCTCCGACCTGAGGGAGTCGGCGGTGGTCGCCTCGCTGCGCGACGCCGGCATCCGCGTGGCCATCGGCCACGCCGCCGAGCACGTGGCCGGGGCCGACGTGGTGGTGGTCTCCACCGCGGTGGACGCCAGCAATCCCGAGATCGTCTGGGCCCACGAACACCGCGTGCCGGTGGTGCGTCGCGCCGAGATGCTCGCCGAGCTGATGCGTTTCCGCCACGGCATCGCGGTGGCCGGCACCCACGGCAAGACCACCACCACCAGCCTCACCGCGACCCTGCTCGGCGAGGGTGGCCTCGACCCCACCTTCGTGATCGGGGGGCGACTGACCAGTGCCGGCAAGAATGCGCGGCTGGGGGAGGGCGACTACCTGGTGGCCGAGGCCGACGAGTCGGACGCCTCCTTCCTCCACCTCCAGCCCCTGGTGTCGATCGTCACCAACATCGACGCCGACCATATGAGCACCTACGGCGGCGACTTCGAGCGGCTCAAGGGCACCTTCGTGGAGTTCCTGCACAACCTGCCCTTCTACGGCCTGGCGATCCTGTGCATCGACGACGAGCACGTCCGCGGCCTGCTCGACGTCGTCAGCCGCCAGTTCGTGACCTACGGCTTCAGCGAGGATGCCGACTACCGCATCGAGGCGTTCGTCCAGGCCGAGGGGGAGGTGAGCTTCACCGCCGTGCGTCCCGGGGGCCTTGCGCCCCTTGCGGTGCGCCTGGCCATGCCCGGGCGCCACAACGCCTTGAATGCCCTGGCGGCCATCGCCGTGGCCAGCGACGCCGGCGTCGACGACGCCGCCATACTGCGCGGACTGGCCGGCTTCCAGGGGGTGGGGCGGCGCTTCCAGGTCCACGGCCACTTCCCCTCGCCGGACGGCGAAGGCGAGGTGATGCTGGTGGACGACTACGGCCACCATCCCCGCGAGGTGGAGATGGTGATCGCCGCGGTGCGCGCCGGCTGGCCGAAGCGACGCCTGGTGATGCTCTACCAGCCCCATCGCTACAGCCGTACCCGCGACCTCTTCGAGGACTTCGTGCGGGTGCTGGGCGGCGTCGATACCCTGCTGCTGCTCGACGTCTATGGCGCGGGCGAGGCGCCGATCCCGGGGGCGGAGGGCCGCAACCTGGCCGGTTCCATCCGCCAGCGCGGTGCCGTCGATCCGATCTTCGTGCAGCACAAGTCCGAGATTCCCGAGCTGCTGGGCCGGGTGCTCAGGCCGGGCGACATCCTGATCACCCAGGGGGCGGGGGACATCGGCGGCATCTCCCTGACGCTGGCCGAGGCCGCCCTGGATCTCGACGAGGTGAGCCTATGAGCCTGGCAAGCGACCTGGGGCGGGTGGCGGTGCTGTTCGGCGGCAGCTCCGCGGAGCGCGAGGTGTCGCTGAAGAGCGGTCGAGCGGTGCTGGCGGCGCTCAAGCGCGCCGGGGTCGATGCGGTCGGCTATGACCCCGCCGATGGCGGCCTGGTGGGGCTCGAGGCGCTGGCTCCCGATCGTGTCTTCATCGCCCTGCATGGCCGCGGCGGCGAGGACGGCACCCTGCAGGGAGCGCTGGAACTGCTCGGCATCCCCTACACCGGCAGCGGAGTGCTGGCCTCGGCGCTGGGCATGGACAAGCAGCGCACCAAGCTGGTGTGGCAGGCCCTGGGCCTGGCCACGCCGGCGGCGGAGATGCTCGGCCCCGACGCCGACTGGACGGCGGTGGTCGAGCGCCTGGGGTTGCCGCTGATCGTCAAGCCGGTGCACGAGGGCTCGACCCTCGGTATCAGCGTGGTGAAGAGCGCACGGGAGCTGGCCGAGGCCTATCGGGAGGCGGCCCGCTACGACGCCCGGGTCATGGCCGAGCGCTTCGTCGCGGGGGAGGAGTACACGGTGTCGCTGCTCGGCGACGAGGTGCTGCCGGCGATCCGCGTCGAGGCGGCCGGGGGCTTCTACGACTACGAGGCCAAGTACCTCTCCGACGAGACCCGCTACCACCTGCCCTGCGGCCTCTCGGCGGACGATCAGGCCGAGCTCGGAGAGCTCTGCCGCCAGGCCTTCGTCGCGGTGGGTGGCGAGGGCTGGGGGCGGGTCGACGTGATGCGCGACGCCGAGGGGCGCTTCTGGCTGATCGAGGTCAATACCTCGCCGGGGATGACCGACCACAGCCTGGTGCCCCAGGCCGCGGCCTACATCGGCATCGACTTCGAGGCACTGGTGCTGCGCATCCTGGCCACCACCCTGGAGAGCCGTTCGGCATGAGTCGGCGCGGCGGATGGCTCGGGGTCCTGCTGCTGGTGGTGGTGTTCGGCGCCGGCGGGAGAGCGCTGTGGGTCTGGCTGGACCGGCCGCTGGAGCGGGTCTCCATCGGCGGCGACCTGACCCACGTGAATGCCGACTACCTGCGTGCCGAGTTGGCGCCGCTGCTGCGCGGGCGCACCTGGCTGTCGGTGGACGTCGCCGAGCTGCGCCGGGAGGCGCTGGCCATCGACTGGATCGCCGAGGCGCGAGTCAGCCGCGAATGGCCCAATGCCCTGACCTTCGAGCTGGTGGAGGAGGTGCCGGTGGCGCGCTGGAACGACGACTTCCTGCTCAACCCGGAGGGCGAGCCCTTCGCCATCGGCCCGGTGTCGCCACCCGGCGACCTGCCGGACCTGGCTGGCCCCCCGGACAGTGGTCCCGAGGTGCTCGCCTACTACCAGGGGCTGGCCACCCGTTTCGGCGAGCTGGGCCTGCCGATCTCCCAGCTGCGCCTGGAACCCCGCGGCGCCTGGCGCTTTCAGCTCGGGGACGACGTCTGGGTGATGCTCGGTCGCAATGACCGTGACGCGCGCCTGGGGCGCCTGGTCGCCGCCTGGCGGCGTCAGCTGGAAGCACAGGCGTCGCATATCCGCTACATCGACCTGCGATATCCCAACGGGGTCGCGGTGGCCTGGCACGGTGAAACCGACCCCCTCGAGGCCGACGACGACCGCGAGGGGTGAGTGCCTTTTTTCGATGAAACACGCATGTCGAAGGGCATACGCCTGTTTCTTTCCAAGCAAAATCGCCGTATCGTGGAGAGGCTTTTTCGTCCCGGGGTGGAGGAACTCGACCCGTTGTTCCTATAATTGGCCTCAGGTTCATTTTCAAGTTGCCGGCTCCCAAGCGGGCCAGGATCGAGGAGACTTCCCGACTCATGCCAGGTCCATCCAACGTGTCCAATATGGTAGTCGGGCTGGATATCGGAACGTCCAAGGTGGTAGCGATCGTGGGGCAGCCCACCGATGACGGTGGCATCGAGATCGCCGGTATCGGCTCGCACCCTTCCCGTGGCATGAAGAAGGGGGTGGTGATCAACATCGAGTCCACGGTGCAGTCCATCCAGCGCGCCGTGGAGGAGGCCGAGCTGATGGCCGGCTGCGACATCCACTCCGTCTATGTGGGGGTGGCCGGCAGCCATATCAGCTCCATGAATTCCGACGGGGTGGTGGCCATCAAGGAGCGCGAGGTCACCCCCTCCGACATCGACCGCGTCATCGACTCCGCCCGCGCCCGCGCCATCTCCGAGGGGCAGCGGGTGCTGCACGTGCTGCCCCAGGAGTTCGCCATCGACGCCCAGGGCGGCATCCGCGAGCCGCTGGGCATGTCCGGGGTGCGCCTCGAGGCGCGTGTCCATCTGGTCACCGCGGCCCTCAACGCCGTGCAGAACATCGAGAAGTGCGTGCGCCGCTGCGGCCTGGAGGTCGACGCCATCATCCTCGAGCAGCTCGCCTCCAGCATGGCGGTGCTCACCGAGGACGAGCGCGAACTCGGCGTGTGCATGGTCGACATCGGCGGCGGCACCACCGACATCGCGGTGTTCACCGAGGGCGCCATCCGCTACACCGCGGTGATCCCCATCGCCGGCGACCAGGTCACCAACGACATCGCCATGGCGCTGCGCACGCCGACCCAGCACGCCGAGGAGATCAAGGTCAAGTATGCCTGTGCGCTGACCCAGCTCGCCGCCAGCGACGAGATGATCAAGGTGCCCAGCGTCGGCGACCGGCCCGCCCGCGATCTTTCCCGCCAGGCCCTCGCCGAGGTGGTGGAGCCGCGCTACGAGGAGCTCTTCACCCTGGTGCGCGACGAGCTGCGGCGCAGCGGCTACGAGGACCTGGTGGCCGCCGGCGTGGTGCTCACCGGCGGCACCGCGCGCATGGAAGGGGTGGTGGAACTGGCCGAGGAGATCTTCCATATGCCGGTGCGCATCGCCTGTCCGCAGAACGTACGCGGCCTGGCCGATGTGGTTCGCAATCCGATTTATTCGACCGGAGTCGGTTTGTTACATTACGCTTTGCATGAGACCCGGCAGGGGCACGGTCGACAGACACGGGGCAGGTTGATGTCCGCACAGCCCAGTCGGGAGGACGTCGCTCGACGCGGCGACAGGGAAGGATCCTCGGCGCTGGCTAGGCTGAAGGGCTGGTTGAAAGGAAATTTCTGACAGGATCGCCAGCGGCGGTTCAGGAGACGGGGCAAATGTTCGAACTCGTAGATAGTGCACCCTCAAGCAGCGCGGTCATCAAGGTGATCGGCGTGGGTGGCGGTGGCGGCAACGCCGTCAACCACATGGTCGAGAGCAACATCGAGGGCGTGGAGTTCATCTGCGCCAATACCGATGCCCAGGCGCTCAAGCGCGTGGCGGCCAAGACCGTGCTTCAGCTCGGTAGCGAGATCACCAAGGGGCTCGGCGCCGGGGCCAACCCCGACGTGGGACGCCAGGCCGCCATGGAGGATCGCGAGCGCATCGCCGAGCTGCTGGAGGGCGCCGACATGGTGTTCATCACCGCCGGCATGGGCGGCGGCACCGGCACCGGAGGCGCCCCGGTGGTGGCCCAGGTGGCCAAGGAGCTCGGCATCCTCACTGTGGCCGTGGTGACCCGTCCCTTCCCGTTCGAGGGGCCCAAGCGCATGCGCGCCGCCGAGGAGGGGATGAGGGAGCTCTCCGAGCACGTCGACTCGCTGATCACCATTCCCAACGAGAAGCTGCTCTCGGTGCTGGGCAAGAGCGCCAGCCTGCTGACCGCCTTCAGCGCCGCCAACGACGTGCTGCTGGGCGCGGTGCAGGGCATCGCCGAGCTGATCACCAGCCCCGGCATCATCAACGTCGACTTCGCCGACGTGCGCACCGTGATGTCCGAGATGGGCATGGCGATGATGGGCACCGGCGGGGCCACCGGCGAGAACCGCGCCCGCGAGGCTGCCGAGAAGGCGATCCGCAGCCCGCTGCTGGAGGATATCGACCTGCACGGCGCGCGCGGCATCCTGGTCAACATTACTGCCGGCCCGGACCTCTCCATCGGCGAGTTCAACGACGTCGGCGCCACCGTCCAGGAGTTCGCCTCCCAGGATGCCACCATCGTGGTGGGCACCTCCATCGACATGGAGATGAGCGACGAGCTGCGTGTCACCGTGGTGGCCGCCGGCCTGGAAGGCCAGCAGCAGAGGGCATCGGCCCGGGAGAGCGCCAAGCGTAGCGAGGGGGGCAGTGACTACCGTCGTAGCGCCCAGTCGGGGGTGGCGGCGCGTCAGTCCGCCGCGGCGGTGGCGCGGACGCCCGAGCCCGAGCAGGCTCCCAAGCCCCGTGTCGAGAGGCAGCGCTCCCAGGAGCTCGACGACTATCTCGACATCCCGGCGTTCCTGCGTCGCCAGGCCGATTGATATCGGCGATCGGGCCCATTCGCCGTGCCGGGCGAGCTTTCTTTGTTGAAACGCTCGTTCGGTGTTATAGTGAACGGTGTTTGATAATTCGAGAACCGCCTGGCTACAGCCCATGATCAGACAGCGTACCCTGAAGAACGTCATCCGCGCCACCGGCGTCGGCCTGCATTCCGGCAAGAAGGTCTACATGACCCTGAGGCCGGCGCCCGTGGATACCGGTATCGTCTTCGTGCGTACCGACCTCGAGCCCGAGGTGCAGATCCCGGCCCGGGCGGAGCTGGTCAACGACACCACCCTGTGCACCGCCCTGACCCACGACGGTGCCAAGGTCGCCACCGTCGAGCACCTGATGTCCGCCCTGGCGGGGCTGGGCATCGACAACGCCTACGTCGACCTCAGCGCCGCCGAGGTGCCGATCATGGATGGCAGTGCCGGCCCCTTCGTGTTCCTGATCCAGTCTGCCGGCATCAGCGAGCAGAACGCGGCCAAGAAGTTTATCCGCATCCGGCGCGAGGTGACGGTGCGTGATGGCGACAAGGAGGCGACCTTCCGGCCCCACAAGGGCTTCAAGGTGGGCTTCTCCATCGACTTCGACCACCCGGTGTTCGAGGACCAGACCCAGACCGCCTCGGTGGACTTCTCCACCACCTCCTTCGTCAAGGAGGTCTCCCGGGCGCGCACCTTCGGCTTCATGCGCGACCTGGAGTACCTGCGTTCCCACAACCTGGCGCTGGGCGGCAGCCTCGACAACGCCATCGTCGTGGACGATTACCGCATCGTCAACGAGGGCGGCCTGCGCTACGACGACGAGTTCGTCAAGCATAAGGTGCTGGACGCCATCGGCGACCTCTACCAGTTGGGCCACAGCCTGATCGGCGAATTCCACGGCGTGAAGTCCGGACATGCCCTGAACAACCAGCTGTGTCGCGCGCTGATGGCGCAGCCCGACGCCTTCGAGGTGGTCACCTTCGAGGACGAGGGCCAGGCGGCCCCGATCTCCTACGCTGCCCCCGCCATGGCCTGACCGCACGGACTGCGTCCGTGAGTGCTAAGCCATAAGCTTTAAGCTGGAAGGAAAAACCGCCTCCAGGCGCATGCCATGGGGGCGGTTCGTTTCTATGCTGCCTTCCAGCTTCCAGCTTCCAGCTTCCAGCTTATGGCTCGTCCCCCTGCTGGGCATGGGAGGCGAGGCGCTCCAGCGCCTGGCGCAGCCGCGGGTCCTCGACGTCGGCCGCGCAACTGGAGAGTTCGTCGCCGGCCCGGGCGGGCAGTCGCCGCACCTGGCGCAGCGGCGCCCGGGCGGGGCGCACCGGCCGCACCTTGAGGGTGAAGCCCTGCACCGCCTCGAAGCCCGGTAGCTCGTGCAGGCGCGCCAGCAGGCGCGGCTGCTCGTAGCGCAGCCGGGTCAGCCAGGCGGCGCCGTCGGCGATCAGGGTAAGGCGGCCGTCGCGATACCCGCCCACGTGAAGATGCTCGGCCAGCTCCTCGGGCAGGCCGGCGCGCAGGTGCGCCTGGGCGCGCTCGATCAGCTGCGCGGTGCGCATCAGCGAGCCGAGCTCGCCGCGACCTTCCAGCAGCCGGGACATGGGCTGGGCGCGAAAGCGCTTAACCTTTATACTCATGGGCTTGACTCTCTACCCGCCGGGGGTGGGTCAGACGATGAACGCGTTGGGCCGCAAGCGCCCGCCAGACTAGCACGCCGGGGAGCCGCTCGACAGCATGGCCGTGATCGCCACCCACCCGCCCGCCACCGCCGCGCGACCCGCCCCGTCGCGCCGGCATGCGCGCTGGTGGTTGGCCGGCCTGCTGGTGGGCTGCCTGCTTCCCGCCGGGCTGCCACAGGCGGAGCTGCTGCGCCACGCCGAGCGCCTGGCGCCCATCTGCATCCTCGCCCCGGCGCTGATCCGTGCCTCCTCGCGGCTGCAGGCGCGGCGGCGGGCCCGGCGCCGCTGGCCGCGGCGCACCGCACCGACGCGCCCGGCGCGTCTTCGCCGCTGCCGTGCTTGGGTGCGGCGTGCCACCGCCGCCCATGACGTCCTGACCCGCCGCGGTCCGCCATCCGTGTGGCCAGACCGGACCTGAACCACACCGACCGCCACGGGCGGCCGGCACGATGCCACACGCGAATAACGGACACCTCATGATCAATTCCCTGTTACGCAAGGTCGTCGGCTCCAAGAACGACCGCGAAGTCAAGCGCATGGGCCGCCAGGTCGAGAGCATCAACGCCCTGGAAGGGGAGCTCGAAGGCCTCGACGAGGCGGCCCTCGCGGCCCGCACTCAGGCCTTCCGCGAGCGCCTCGAGGCGGGCGAGAGCCTCGACGCCCTGCTGCCCGAGGCCTTCGCCACGGTACGCGAGGCGAGCAAGCGGGTCATGGGCATGCGCCACTTCGATGTGCAGCTGATCGGCGGCATCACCCTGCACACCGGGCGCATCGCCGAGATGAAGACCGGCGAGGGCAAGACCCTGGTGGCGACCCTGGCGGTCTACCTCAACGCCCTGCCGGGCGAGGGGGTCCACGTGGTCACGGTCAACGACTATCTGGCGCGCCGTGACGCCCAGTGGATGCGGCCCCTCTACGAGGCCCTGGGCCTCAGCGTCGGCGTCATCTATGCCGGCCAGACCCCGGCCGAGAAGCGGGCCGCCTACGCCTGCGACATCACCTACGGCACCAACAACGAGTTCGGCTTCGACTACCTGCGCGACAACATGGCCTTCTCGCTGGAGGACAAGGTCCAGCGCCGGCTCGCCTACGCCATCGTCGACGAGGTGGACTCCATCCTGATCGACGAGGCACGCACCCCGCTGATCATCTCCGGGGCGGTGGACGAGAACACCGAGCTCTACAAGGTGGTCGATCGCCTGGCGGTGCACCTCGAGGCCTGCGAGGACCCCGAGGATCCGGCCAGCGGCGACTTCTCCCTGGACGAGAAGCACAAGCAGGTCGAGATCACCGAGGGCGGCCACCACAAGGTGGAGGCGCTGATGCGCGAGCAGGGGCTGCTGGGCGAGGAGGACTCCCTCTACGCCGCCCAGAACCTCAACCTGCTGCACCATATGCACTCCGCGCTGCGCGCCCGCCATCTCTACCACAAGGACGTCGACTACATTGTCAGCGATGGCCAGGTGGTGATCGTCGACGAGCACACCGGGCGCACCATGCCCGGCCGCCGCTGGTCCGAGGGCCTGCACCAGGCGGTGGAGGCCAAGGAGGGGGTCACGGTACAGCGCGAGAGCCAGACGCTGGCCTCCACCACCTTCCAGAACTACTTCCGCCTCTACGACAAGCTGGCCGGGATGACCGGCACCGCCGATACCGAGGCCTTCGAGTTCCGCCAGATCTACGGTCTCGACGTGGTGGTGATCCCCACCAACAAGCCGCTGATCCGCCAGGACCTCAACGACCTGGTCTACCTCACCGCCGAGGAGAAGTTCGAGGCGATCATCGAGGACGTCAAGGCCGAGACCGCGGCCGGCCGGCCGGTGCTGGTGGGCACCGCCTCCATCGAGACCTCCGAGTACCTGGCCAACCTGATGAAGCAGGCGGGGATGCGCTTCAACGTGCTCAACGCCAAGCAGCACCAGAGCGAGGCCGAGATCATCGCCCAGGCGGGGCGCCCCGGGGCCATCACCATCGCCACCAACATGGCCGGTCGTGGCACCGATATCGTGCTGGGCGGCAACTGGGAGGCCGAGGCCGCCAAGCTGGAGAACCCGTCCGAGGCCCAGATCGAGCGGCTCAAGGCCGAGTGGCGCGAGCGCCACGAGGCGGTGCTGGCCGCCGGCGGCCTGCACGTGGTGGGCTCCGAGCGCCATGAGTCGCGGCGCATCGACAACCAGTTGCGCGGCCGCGCCGGGCGCCAGGGCGACCCGGGCTCGACCCGCTTCTTCCTCTCCCTGGAGGACAACCTGATGCGCCTGTTCGGCTCCGACCGGGTGCAGCGCATGATGAAGGCGCTGGGCCTGGAGCGCGGCGAGGCGATCGAGCACAAGATGGTCTCCAATGCCGTGGAGCGCGCCCAGAAGAAGGTCGAGAGCCGCAACTTCGACATCCGCAAGCAGCTGCTCGAGTACGACGACGTCGCCAACGACCAGCGTCGGGTGATCTACGAGCAGCGCAACGAGATCCTGGCCGCCGAGGATGTCAGCGAGGCCGTCGCCGGCATCCGCGAGGAGGTGCTGGAGCTCGCCATCAGCGACTATGTGCCGCCCCAGAGCCTGGCCGAACAGTGGGACCTGGCCGGCCTCCAGGACTACCTGCGCACCGAGTTCAACCTCGATGCCCCGGTGGTGCAGTGGGCCCAGGAGGACGAGCGCTTCCACGAGGAGCAGCTGCGTGAACGCCTGAAGACCATGCACCGCGAGGCCTACGAGGCCAAGGTGGAGCAGGCCGGCGCCGAGCTGATGCGCCGTTTCGAGAAGCAGGTGATGCTGCAGGTGCTGGATACCCGCTGGAAGGAGCACCTGCAGGCCATGGATCACCTGCGCCGTGGCATCCACCTGCGCGGCTACGCCCAGAAGAATCCCAAGCAGGAGTACAAGCGCGAGGCCTTCGAGCTGTTCCAGAACCTGCTGGCCAACATCAAGGCCGACGTGACGCGTATCCTCAGCCATGTTCAGGTGCGCCGGCCCGAGGAGGTCGAGGAGCTCGAGCGTCAGCGCCGCGAGGCCCTGGAGCGCGAGAAGGCCTCCGCGGACAGCCGCCACGACGAGCCCGAGGCGGCCACCCGGGAGGCCGGCGAGGAGGCCCCGCTTCCGCCGGGGGCCGACGGCCGACCGCTGCGCCGCGAGGGGCCCAAGGTAGGGCGCAACGACGCCTGCCCCTGTGGTTCCGGGAAGAAGTACAAGCAGTGTTGCGGCAAGCTCACCTGAACCTGGCCGACGGCCAATCCAAGAGGAGACGAGACGATGGCAGTGGGTGACGCGCCCTTTCCCCAGATGCCGGGCATTCCCGGCGTGCGCCTGGGTACCGCCATGGCGGGCATCAAGAAGCCCGGTTGCCGGGACCTGGTGGTAATCGAGTGCCCCGAGGGCGCGCGGATGGCGGGGGTCTTCACCCGCAACGCCTTCTGCGCCGCGCCGGTGACGGTGGCCCGTGAGCACCTGGCCAGCGGCGAGTCGCCCCGCTACCTGGTGGTCAATACCGGCAACGCCAACGCCGGCACCGGCGAGCAAGGCCTGGGCGATGCCCGGGCCACCTGTGGCGAGCTGGCGCGGCTGGCCGGGGCCGATGCCCGTGCCGTGCTGCCCTTCTCCACCGGGGTGATCGGCGAGCCTCTACCCATGGCGCGGCTGCTCGCCGGCCTGCCGGCGGCGCTCGATGACCTCGGCGAGGACGCCGCGGCCTGGCGGCGGGCCGGCGAGGGCATCCTGACCACCGACACACGCCCCAAGGGGGCCAGTGTCACCCTGGAGATCGAGGGCGAGGCGGTGACCCTCAGCGGCATCGCCAAGGGCTCGGGGATGATCCAGCCCAACATGGCGACCATGCTGGCCTTCGTGGCCACCGACGCCACCCTCGAGCAGCCGCTCCTCGAGGCGCTGCTGCGCGAGACCGTAGACCGCTCCTTCAACTGCATCACGGTGGACGGCGACACCTCCACCAACGATGCCTGCATGCTGATCAGTACCGGGCGCGGCCCGGCGGTGGTCGGGGAGGCGGCGATCACGGCCTTCCGCAATGGCCTGCAGCGGGTGATGACCGAGCTGGCCCAGGCGATCATCCGCGACGGCGAGGGCGCCACCAAGTTCGTGACCCTGCAGGTAGAGGGGGCGACCACGCGGCGCGAGGCCCTGGACGTGGCCTTCACCGTGGCCAACTCGCCTCTGGTCAAGACCGCGCTCTACGCCTCCGACGCCAACTGGGGGCGCATCCTCGCCGCGGTGGGGCGCGCGCCGGTGGCCGACTTCGATGTCGACCGGGTGACCATCGACCTGGGCGAGGTGCGCCTGGTGGAGCAGGGAGGCCGCGCCCCGGGCTACACCGAGGCCGCGGGGAGTGCGGTGATGGCGCAGGAAGAGATCCCCATCCGCATTGACCTCGGTCGCGGCGAGGCGAGCGCCACGGTGTGGACCAACGACCTCTCCCACGACTACGTCAGCATCAACGCCGACTACCGCAGCTGAGTCCCGGCGCGGACGGCGAACCAGAACGCAACTGGATACCGATTTCCGTGCCTGCGGGCGCGAACACGTTGAAAGAGTGATGAACGCAATGGTGAAGAGAAGGGTGCACGTGGCGGCCGCTGCCATCATCAGCGCCGACGGCCGCGAGGTGCTGATCGCGCGCCGGCCCAGCAACGTCGATCACGGCGGCCTCTGGGAGTTTCCCGGCGGCAAGCTGGCGCCCTACGAGACGGGCCTGGGCGGCCTCAAGCGCGAGCTGCACGAGGAGCTTGGCGTGGAGATCCAGCGTGCCCAGCCGCTGATCCGCATCCACCATGAGTATCTCGACAAGCATATCCTGCTCGACGTCTGGCAGGTGCACGGCTTCTCCGGCGAGCCCTTCGGTCGCGAGGGACAGGCGGTGCGCTGGGTGCCCATGGGCGACCTGGTCAACTACCCCTTCCCGGCGGCCAACCTGCCGATCCTGCGGGCGGTGATGCTGCCCACCGAGTACCTGATCACCGGCGAGGAGGAGGACGAGGCGCTATTTGCCACGCGGCTCGAGCGCGCCCTGGTGGAGGACGGCGTACGCCTGGTCCAGCTGCGCGCCAAGGCGCTCGGCGAGGCCGCCTACCGGGAGCGCGCCGAGGCGGCGCTCTCGCTGTGCCGGGCGCATGGCGCCCGCCTGCTGCTCAACGGCGAGCCGGCACTGCTCGAGAGCATCGATGCCGACGGCATCCACCTCACCAGCGAGCGGCTGATGTCGCTGGAGCGCCGGCCCATCGCCGAGGGCAAGTGGCTCTCCGCCTCCACCCACGACCGTCGCCAGCTCGACCAGGCAGCTCGGCTGGGCTGTGACTTCGTCACCCTCTCGCCGTTGCGCACCACCCCGTCGCACCCCGACGTGCCGCCGGTGGGCTGGCACGACTTCCAGGAGCTGGTGGAGCGCGCCGCCATGCCGGTCTTCGCGCTGGGGGGCATGACCCGCCATGATGCCAACCATGCCCGCGCCGTGGGCGCCCAGGGGGTCGCCTCGATCCGCGACTTCTGGAAGTGATTCGTCGCCGAGGCACTCGCCAGCACAGACGACGCGCCCCGCCGATTGGCGGGGCGCGTCGTCTGTGCCGTGGGGCTGCGGCTCAGCGTGGTCGGGTAACAAGATCGCCTGCCGGCTGGCCCCGCTCCTGCCAGGCGAAGTAGAGGAACAGCCCCCCCATCACCAGGTAGCCCAGGGTATAGTCCCCGGCGGCATTGAAGGCGAGCTCGGGGGCGTGCATCAGCCCCACGAAGGAGAAGCCGGCCGCTACCGCGGCGAAGGCGGCGGCCCGCCGGAAACGGTGATCGATCACCGCCACGGTCATGGCGCCGATGAAGATCGCCGTGAACATGGCCCCCTGGCCCAAGGGCACCACGCCGGCCGAGATCTCGCTGACGGCCTCCTCGGCGTCGCGGTTGAAGCGGGTCATCACGTAGTTGGCGAAGTAGGGCAGCATGGCCAGCGCCACCGCCGGGTAGTAGCGGGTATCGTTGCTCTGGAAGGCCGTGGCGATCATCGACATGCCGACGAACACCAGGATAGGCGCCACCACCGAGACCGGGATGACGGCGGCCAGGGCGGCGATCAGCCCGAACATGGTGGCCACCGCGTAGACGGCGCCGTTGAGGATGCTGTAGCCGCGTCCCGCGCCCATCCACTTGGCACCCACGGTGGCGATATAGACGGTGGTGGGGAAGACCCCGCCGAACAGCGCGCCGAGCATGGTGCCCAAGCCATCCACCGCCTGGCACTCGCGGACGTCGTACTTGTCGCCGGCGGCTTCCATGGCCTCGACGTTGTTCATGGTCTCGATGGCGTTGTAGAGGGTGATCGGCAGCACCACGGTGAGCACCGCCAGCATGCCGGTGAACAGCAGCCCCAGCCCCTCGAACCAGGCCAGGTTGGGCAGCAGCGGGTAGAAGCCCAGGTGGGTGAAGGCGTCGCTGAAGCGCTCGCCGCCGGCGTCTCCGATCAGGTAGGCCATGGCGGTGCCCACCAGGATGGCGAACAGCGAGGTGGGCAGGCGGAAGGGCATGGCCACCCGCGCCACCAGGCCGACGATGATGATCGCCAGCACCAGCAGGCCGATCAGCGGCATCTCCAGGGTCTTGAACAGCATCTCGCCGGCGATGAAGGTCAGCGCCACCCCGGCCACCGCGCCGAGCATCGCCGCCCGCGGCAGATGATACTGCACCCAGCGGCCGATCAGGCTGATCACCGCCTCGATGGCGCCGCTGATGAAGCAGGCCGCCACCGCTACCTTCCAGGCCAGCTCGGCGTCGCCGGTGAGCTGCTTGGCGGGCAGCAGCACGCCGAACAGGAAGACGAACATCACCGGGGTCGAGATGCCGTAGGACAGCGCGGTGACGTCGGCGCGATTCTCCTTCCTGGCCAGTCGTGCCGCGCTCCAGGCGTAGTAGAAGTTGCCCACCATCACCGCCACGGCGGCCCCGGGGAGCACCTGGCCGTAGACGATGGAGGCCGGGAACTCCATGCCCAGCATGGTGATGGCGATGATCACGAAGTTGGCGATGTTGTTCTGGAAGAGCGCGAAGAAGGCGTCGGTGTCCTCCTTCTTGTACCAGGGATAGTGCACGGGGGGAGCCGCCATGGGAGAGCCTCTGGGTTGTCGGGTTATTGGAACAAGGCCGAGAGGCAGTCTGGCTGAAACCTGACTGACTGGTCAAGGCTGGCCCTTCGCCGGGCGCCGCCGGGGGCGGCGATGGCGTCTAGCCGAAACGCAGACGCCCGGGCAGGGCCCGGGCGTCGTGGCTGGCCGGCGCGGTGGCGATCAGTTGACCGCGGCGACGGCCTTGGCCAGGTAGGGCAGGTTCTCGTGGGAGAAGCCCGCCACGTTGGCGCGGCCCGAGCGCACCATGTAGATGCCGAACTCGTCGCGCAGGCGGTCGACCTGCTCGGGCGTCAGGCCGGTGTAGCTGAACATGCCGCGCTGCTCGGCGATGTGCGCATACTTCTGGTCCAGGCCGTAGGGCTTGAGGGCCTCGACGAAGTCGCGGCGCAGGGTGTTGATGCGGTCGCGCATCTCGGTCAGCTCCTCGCGCCAGAGGCTGGCGAGCTCGGCGGAGTGCAGGATCTCGCTGACGATGGCGCCGCCGTGGGCCGGCGGGTTGGAGTAGTTCTCGCGGGCCACGATGGCGATCTGGGAGCGCACGTTCTCCATCTGCTCGGCGTCCTTGGCCACCATGATCAGGCAGCCGGTGCGCTCGCAGTAGATGCCGAAGTTCTTGGAGCAGGAGCTGGTGATGATCACCTCGTCGAGGCTCTCGGCCAGCAGGCGCACCCCGTAGGCGTCCTCGTCGAGGCCCTCGCCGAAGCCCTGGTAGGCGAAGTCGATCAGCGGCAGGAGGTTGCGCTCGCGAACCACCTCCAGCACCTGATGCCACTGGTCGCGGGAAAGATCGAAGCCGGTGGGGTTGTGGCAGCAGGCGTGCAGCAGCACCACATCGCCCTCGGGGATCTGCTTGAGGCCGGCCAGCATGCCGTCGAAGTCGAGACGGTTCTCGGCATCCACATAGGGGTACTTGTGCAGCGTCAGGCCGGCGGCCGGGAAGATGCCCAGGTGATTGGGCCAGGTGGGGTCGGAGACCCAGATATCCTTGCCGGGGAGCTGGCTGGCGATGAAGTCTGCCGCCAGGCGCAGGGCGCCGGTGCCGCCGGGGGACTGGGTGGCACTGGCCCGCTGGGCCTCAAGCACCGGCGAGCCCTCGCCCAGTACCATGGGCAGGATCACCGCGCCGTACGCCGGCGACCCGTGGGAGCCGATGTAGGTCTTGGTGGTCTCGTTCTTGAGCAGCAGGGCCTCGGCTTCCTTGACGGCGCGCATCACCGGGGTATTGCCCCGGGCGTCCTTGTAGACGCCCACGCCGAGATCGACCTTCTGAGGATTGGTGTCCTTCTTGAAGGCCTCGATCAGGCCGAGGATGGCGTCCCCGGGAACCCGCTCAATGTGCTCGAACATTTATTTCGCTACCTCGTCGGTTCTGGCGGCAAGAATGAAGTCGTTCCGGTGCAGGCCCTTGATCTTGTGTGACCACCAGGTCACGGTGACCTTGCCGTACTCGGTGAGGATTGCCGGATGGTGATCGGCTTGCTCGGCGATGTCGCCGACTCGCTGGGTAAAGTCGAGGGCCTGCACAAAATCCTTGAACGTGAAGGTACGTTCCAGCTGCATGATGCCATCCCGGTCGACGATCTTCCACTCGGGCACGTCGACGCGATAGGCCTCGATCTCCTCCTGCGTGACCCGCGGGGCATCGATGCTGCAGGCTTCGCACTGCTGTTCGGAAAGCTGGCTCATGATGGCTCCTTGTCGTTTCGATGGTGCGTCGTCGGGGTGATGTCCTGTCGAGAAAGGTCGCGCAGGGTGGTGAAGTCGTCAAGCTGGAAGACACGAGGTCAGGGCTTCCCGGGGCTCCATGGTCCGTAAAGTTATCGTGACGATTTTTTTCTGACGTGGTGGGGCTGGGTGCTTGTTGCAGACGGGCGTGGATTGAGACGTCGTGGCTGTCACGTTATCGTGACACGTCAGTCACGTAGACGTGACGTCGCTCCCCCTCCACGCGAGATCCTTGCCCGATGCGACTGAAGTTTCACTGCCAGAACCGGATCGGCATCCTGCGCGACATCGTCGCCCACTTTTCCGACTATGGCCTGAACGTGGCGCGAGGCGAGGTCGGGGGGGAGCAAGGCAATGCGATCTACCTGCATGTGCCGAACCTGCTCCATGCGCAGCTCGCCACCCTCAAGCCGGAACTGGAGGCGGTGCCGGGGGTCTTCGGGGTACGCCAGGTCAACCTGATGCCCAGCGAGCGGCGGCACCTGGAGCTGGATGCGCTGCTCTCGTCGCTCTCCGACCCGGTGATGTCCATCGACATGGAGGGGCATATCGTCGCCGCCAACCGGGCGGCGGGCCAACTGCTTGGCGTGCGCATCGACGAGGTGCCGGGGCTGTCGCTGGATCGCCATCTTCCGGAACTGGACCTGCCGGCGCTGATCCGGCGCAACAATGCCCGGGTCAATGGCCTGCGCATCACGCTGCGCGAGACGACCTTCCTCGCCGACATCGCGCCCCTGCATCGAGAGCACCAGGACGACGTCGCCTCCCTGGCCGGTGCCGTGGTGACCCTACACCGGGCGGATCGCATCGGGGAGCGCATCTATCAGGTGCAGCGCCAGGAGCTGCGCGGCTTCGAGGCGATCTTCCAGGCGAGCCCGAAGCTGCAGGCGTTGATTCGCGAGGCTCGGCGGATGGCACCGCTCGATGCCCCCCTGCTGATCCAGGGCGAGACCGGCACCGGCAAGGAGTTGCTGGCCCGGGCCTGCCACCTGGCCAGTGCGCGGGGTCAGGCCCCCTTCATGGCGCTCAACTGTGCGGGTCTGCCCGAGTCCATGGCCGAGACCGAGCTCTTCGGCTATGCCCCCGGTGCCTTCGAGGGTGCACGCCTCGAGGGCAAGTTGGGCCTGCTGGAGCTGACGGCCGGTGGGACCATCTTCCTCGACGAGGTGGGCGAGATGAGCCCGCGGCTGCAGGTCAAGCTGCTGCGCTTCCTGCAGGATGGCGGCTTCCGCCGGGTGGGCAGCGACGAGGAGACCTGGCTCGATGTGCGAGTGATCTGTGCCACTCAGCAGGACCTTCCCGCACTCTGTGCCGAGGGGCTGTTTCGCCACGACCTCTATCATCGTCTCAACGTGCTGTCACTGCAGGTGCCGCCGCTACGCGAGTGCCGCGATGGCATCGAGGCGCTGGCAACACACTTCATCGACCGCGCGGCCCGCCAGATCGGCTGTCGCCTGCCGGCGCTCTCGTTGCCGGCCCTGGCGAGGCTCACCGCCTACCATTGGCCCGGCAACGTTCGCCAGCTCGAGAACGTACTCTTCCAGGCGGTCTCGCTGTGCGAGGTCGAAGCCATCGAGCCCGAGCATCTGCGCCTGCCCGACCTCGGGGAGTCGACAGGCCTGGCGGGCATCGAACTGGAGGGATCCCTCGCGGGTATCCTCGGCCAAGTGGAGCGCCGCGTGCTCGCCGAACTCTATCCACGCTATCCGTCCAGCCGACAGCTGGCCAAGCGTCTCGGGGTCTCCCATACCACCATTGCCAACAAGCTCAGACGCTATGGTATCGGGGGGGAGGAGTGATGCACGATTCGACCAGTCATGCCGTACCCCCTGTGGGCCTGCCCCTGTGGCTCAAGCTGGTGTTTACCGCCTGGATCCTCGTCTGGGCGCCCACCTTCTGGGTGCTGGTGGGCCCCCAGAACTACTTCTGGCTGTGCAATCTGGCCAATTTCCTGCTCCTGGCCGGCCTCTGGTGCGAGAGCCGGCGACTGGTCTCCATGCAGTGGCTGGCGGTGGCCCTGGTCGGCAGCCTGTGGACGGTGGATGTGGGCACCGCCTGGCTGACCGGCTGGCACCCCATCGGCGGCACCGAGTACATGTTCGATCCCGAACACCCCCCGCTGGCACGGGCGATGTCGCTCTACCATCTGCTGCTGCCGCCGGTAGCCGGCTATGCCGTATGGCGCCTGGGGTACGACCGTCGCGCCCTGGCCTGGCAGACCGGGTTGACCTGGCTGGTAGTCCCGGCTAGCTATCTCTTCACCGAGGCCGAGCGCAATATCAACTGGACTCAAGGACCCTTCGGCCAGCCCCAGTCGCTGATGGACCCGCTGCTCTACCTGGCCGTGTTGATGCTGCTGTGGCCGCTGTTGATCTACCTGCCGGTGCACGGGCTGACCCTGGTGCTATCGCGCCACCGCCGCGGCTGACCGGGTCAGCGGGCGAGCTGCTCGGCGACGCGCTGTCGAACCTCGGCATAGGGATAGCCCTCCAGGGCGGCGAACCCCTCGAGCTTGCGCGCCTTCATGGGCGTGAACAGCGGCGTGGTGATCCCGCACAGGAAGCGCGTCACCAGGTCCGGCGTGGCCGGGTGGCCCTCGCCGGCCTCACCAAGCCGCTTCAGGAAGGGGGCGCTCAGGGCCCCAATCTCCTGGGCCGCCAGCGGGGACCTCGGTTCGGCGAGTGGTAGGTGCGCCACCTGGCCCCGGCAGGCCGAACAGTGGCCACAGTGTTCGGGCGCCCGGGAATCACCGAACCAGTCGGCCAGTCGCCGACTCAGGCAGCGGTCACTCTCGAACAGCGCGAGCATGGCATGCAGACGGTCGATCTCGGCGCGTTCCTTGTCGCGAAAGTAGCCGAAGAGCTCGTCGGACAGTGCCTCGGGGGCGATGTCGGCCGCGAGTACCTCATAGACCTCGGTCATCTGCCTGCTCTCGAGCACCATCCAGCCCTTCTCGACGAAGTAGTCCAGGGCGGTGATCACCCGGCTGCGACGGGTATCCAGGCCACTCTCCGCTCCGAGGGCCTCCAGGGCGGCGAAGTCAAGGCTGTACCAGGTGCGGGCCCGGGACGAGGCATCCAGGATCGCCTGGACGAAGGCGCGTCGCTCGCCCTGAAAGCGTCCGACCAGAGCCTCGGCGTCCTCTGCCAGGCGGAAGCGGTAGTCGGCAAAGTAACTGTAGCGAGGCACGATCAGGCGGCGCAGCTCTAGCTGTACCAGCAGGGTCTTGAGCGGCAGGGGGCGGATATTGCTGTGCCGCGACAGCGTGTTGAGCATCAGCTCCCACTGGCTGCCGGCGCCGCACAGGTCGTCGATCACCCGGTGAATGCCGTGAGATTCGGGCGTGTCGCCGTAGACGAAGTTCTCCAGCACCTCGATATGGTCGCGTCCAGCCAGCATCAGGCAGCGTGAGGGCCGGCCATCGCGGCCGGCACGGCCGATCTCCTGGCTGTAGTTCTCGATGGACTTCGGCAGGTCGAAGTGCACCACGTTGCGGATATCGGCCTTGTCGATGCCCATGCCGAAGGCGATGGTGGCAACGATGCACGGCGTATGGCCGGCCATGAAGTCCCGCTGGATCGCTTCGCGCCGTTCGCCGTTGAGCCCGGCATGGTAGGCGGTGGCCGGCAGGCCCGCCTTCGCCAGGTAGGCGGCCAGCCGTTCCGCCGTCTGCTGGAGGGTGACATAGACGATGGTCGGCTCGGGTGGCCCTTGCTCGAACCGCGGACGCAGCCACTCGACCAGCCGGCGGGGGCGCTCGGCGGCGGGTACCGGCGTCACCTGGAGGTCGAGGTTGGCTCGGTAGAAGCCGGTACCGGTGACGTCTCCCGGGGCGATGTCGAAGCGCGAGCGCATGTCGTCGATCACGCGCGGGGTGGCCGTGGCGGTGAGCAGCAGCACCTGTGGAATGGCAAAGTCGCGTCGGTAGTCCGGCAGCTTGAGGTAGTCCGGGCGGAAGTTGTGGCCCCACTCCGAGATGCAGTGGGCCTCGTCCACCACCATCAGCGAGATCGGTACCCGCTGGATGAAGGCACGGAAGCGCTCGTTCTTGAGGCGCTCCACCGAGACCATGAGGATGCGGATGTCGCCGCGCTTGACGCCGTCCATGACCGCCGCCGCTTCTTCACGGCTCTGCCCCGAATCGAGGCTGGCGGCGGGGATGCCCTGTCGGTCGAGGAAGGCCAGCTGATCCTGCATCAGGGCCAGAAGCGGCGAGATTACCAGGGTCAGGTGCGGCAGGTGCAGGGCAGGGAGCTGGTAGCAGAGCGACTTGCCGGAACCGGTGGGGAAGATCGCCGCCGCCGAGCGGCCGGCCACGATGGCCTCGATGACCGGTCGCTGGCCGGGGCGGAAGTCGTCATAGCCGAAGACCTCCTGGAGTGTCTGCTGGATCATGGGCCGCGTTTGCCGTCCTGTCGGAAGGTGGCTGGGGTTTTGTCGAGTATACCGAGCTCCGTGGTGGCTACCTAAGCCATGTGCTCGAGGGCCGGTGAGCCAGTCAGCGCGGCGCGTCGTAGCGGCCGGGGCGCCCGCGCGAGAACACGACCTGCCAGAGCTGCAGATGCCGGGCCCGAAAGGCGCCGGCACAGATCGCCAGGTAGTAGCGGAACATGCGGCGGGTACGTTCGTTGTAGCGATGGGCGATCTCGTGCCAGTGGGCATCGAAGTTCGCCAGCCAGGCCATCAGCGTGCGGTCATAGTCCGGCCCGAAGTTTTGCCAGTCTTCCATCAGCAGGTGCTCTTCGCTGGTTTGGGCGATGTTCATGGCGGAGGGCAGGACACCGTTGGGGAAGATGTAGCGATTGATCCAGGGATCCGCCGTGACTTCTGAACGGTTGGAGCCGATGGTATGGAGCAGGAAGAGACCATCGGCGGGCATCAGGCGTTTCACCGTCTCGAAGTAGGTGGCGTAGTTGCGATGGCCCACGTGTTCGAACATGCCGATGGAGACGATGCGATCATAGCATCCATCCAGGTCACGGTAGTCCTGCAGCAGGATCTCGACCGGCAGTCCGGCGCAGCGCTCTGCGGCCAGGGCGGCCTGTTCCCGGGAGATGGTGATGCCGGTGACCTCGACGTCATGGTGGCGGGCGGCGTGTTCGGCGAAGCTGCCCCAGCCGCAGCCGATATCGAGAACCCTCATGCCCGGGCTGAGGTCAAGCTTGCGACAGGCCAGTTCCAGCTTGTCGCGCTGGGCCTGATGAAGGTCATCGGCCGTTTTCCAGTAGCCACAGGAGTAGCACATGGTGGGATCGAGCATGCGCTCGAAGAGGTCATTGCCCAGGTCGTAGTGCGCTTCACCGACCATGTAGGCACGGGCCTTGCTCTGCAGGTTGAGAAAGCCGGACTGCAGGCGGTACTTGAGGCGTTCGGTGGTCGAGCGGGCATGCTCGCCAAGGCCATTGAGCAGCAGTCGCATGGCCAGGTCGTCTATGCGGTCACACTCCCACCAGCCGTCCATGTAGGACTCGCCCAGGCCCAGCGTGCCCTGGTGCAACACGCGCGAGAAGAAGTCGGGATGCAGGACGCGGATATCCTGGGGCGCATCCCCGTTGAGCGTGACGCCCGAGCCATCGAGCAGCTGTTCGATGACCCGGCGAGCCCGGGTATCGGGAAGGGCGATGGGGCCGATACGTGGTTCGCTGGTCATGGAGTCCTCCGGGTCCGGTGTTCGATGTCGGGCTGGCGAACGCGCTGGGCACGGCTTGGGGCAGTGTCGCTTTTGAAAACCAGCATAGACCAGCATGCTTAGGTCGTGAATTTCAACGACTTCACGAGTGAGAAGGAAGGAGAGAGCCATGAACGTGATCGTCGATCTTTGTGTGGTGCCACTGGGCTTCGGGGTGTCGGTCTCGACGCATATTGCAGCCTGCCAGCGGGCCTCCGGGCTCGAGCACCGCATGCATGCCTACGGCACCAACATAGCGAGCGTCGAGACCCTGCTGGGCGAGCAATGAACCCGGTGTCCACATCGCTGCGACATGCGGACCGTAAAGGTTACGTTACGCCCTGTCAGGAATCTGCACCGCGCCGTGGCCGTCAGGGCTGCGGCGGCGCCCGGTGTAAGAGATTCGTTACGAGGTCGATGCGACGGCATGCGCCGATGGGAAGCGAGGGGAAGTGTTCACGTGTTACGGCGGGCGAGCCGACGCACTAGGCTGGGCGTCATCACCGCTCGACGGCGGCCGAATATCGGTTGCTGCGGGCCGATGACGGTTTCACCGAGATGTGACATCTCGATTCATAAAAACAGCCCTGGAGGATGCATGAACGCTCCCGCTCATTCCCCTGACGTCCACGACACTGCCAACCCCATCGGGACCAATGGCTTCGAGTTCGTCGAATACACTGCACCGACGGCCGAGGGCATCGAGTCACTGCGCGCCCTGTTCCTGCGCATGGGGTTCACCGAGACGCGTCGCCATCGCACAAAGCAGGTCACCCTGTTTCAGCAGGAGGGCGTGAACTTCGTCCTCAATGCGGAGCCGGGCAGTCACGCCGCCGAGTTCGCGAGCATCCACGGCCCCAGTGCCTGCGCCATGGCCTGGAAGGTGGCCGATGCGCGCCAGGCCTTCCAGCATGCCGTCGACAACGGGGCAGAGCCCGTCGAGAACCCCGTGGCCGAGGGCGAGGTCGGCATCCCTGCGGTGAGGGGCATCGGCGGTTCGTTGCTCTACTTCGTCGACCACAAGCTAGATGAGGCAGGCCGCACCATCTATGACATCGACTTCGAGGCGATCCCCGGCCGCTCACCCAACGACAACAGCGTCGGCCTGCAGGTGCTCGACCATCTGACGCACAACGTCGACCGCGGTCGCATGGACCCCTGGGCGGATTTCTACACCGCCATTGCCAACTTTCGCGAGAACCGCTACTTCGACATCAAGGGCAAGAAGACGGGGCTGCACTCCCGGGCCATGACGGCGCCCTGCGGCAAGATGCATATCCCGATCAACGAGTCGGCCGATGATACGTCGCAGATTGCCGAGTTCCTGCGCGAATACAACGGTGAGGGCATCCAGCACCTGGCGATGGCCACCGATGATATCTACGCCACGGTGCGGGCCCTCAAGGCCAATGGCGTGACCTTCCTGACGACGCCGGACACCTACTACGAGAAGGTCAACGAGCGGGTGCCCAACCATCAGGAGAAGGTCGAGGATCTGCGCGAGCTGAGCCTGCTGGTCGACGGCGGACCGAATGAGGGTGTGCTGCTGCAGATCTTCACCGAGACGGTGATCGGGCCGATCTTCTTCGAGATCATCCAGCGCAAGGGCAACGATGGCTTCGGCGAGGGCAACTTCAAGGCGCTGTTCGAATCCATCGAGGAGGATCAGATCCGCCGCGGTGTCCTCAAGGCAGATTGATCCCGCGCTGCGTCGAGGGCAGACGGGTGGGTCAAGGACAGCATAATCGACCAGCCGTCTGCCCTATCACGATAAAATCCGTCACAATGGCGCCTGTCTGGTGTTTCATCACTGTGCCGGAACAACAACGTTCGTGACCCCCCTGGTGAATTATGACAACGAATACGCAATCCCGAACCCAGTGGCTCGGCCGCTGGGGCTTTGTCCTGGCGGCAACCGGTTCCGCGGTGGGCCTGGGCAACATCTGGAAATTTCCCTATATCACCGGCGAGTTCGGTGGCGGGGCCTTCGTGCTGGTCTATCTGGCCTGCATCCTGGCCGTGGGGGTGCCGGTGATGATGACCGAGATCGCCCTCGGGCGCCGCGGCCGCGGTAGCCCCATCGATGCCATTCGGCGCGTGGTAGGCGAGTCGGGTCGCGGCTCGGCCTGGTCATTGCTGGGCTGGATGGCCATGCTCTGCGGCTTCCTGATCCTGTCATTCTACGTGGTGGTGGCTGGCTGGTCCTTCGCTTACCTATGGAAGATGCTGAGCGGTGGCTTGGCCGCTTCCAGCGTCGACGAGATGGCGGCGATCTTTGGCGCCAACAATGCAAGCCCCCTCAACCTGGGCGCCTGGAGCACGCTGGTCACCGTCGCCACCATGCTGATCATCGGCAGGGGTGTCCAGGCGGGGATCGAGAAGAGCGTGAGCTGGATGATGCCCGGGATGGTCGTGATGCTGCTGATCCTGATCGGCTATGGGGTCTTTTCCGGCGGCTTCGGCGAGGCCGTGCGCTTCCTGTTCTCCTTCGATGCCGGCAGCCTCTCCAGCGAAGGCATGCTGGCCGCCCTGGGCCATGCCTTCTTTACCCTGTCCCTGGCCTCCGGGGCCATCCTTACCTACGGCAGCTATCTACCGGCACGCGCGTCCATCGCTCGCACCACGCTGTCGGTTGCCCTGGCCGACACCCTGGTGGCGCTGATGGCGGGGCTGGCGATCTTCCCGGTGATCTTCGCCAACGGCATGAGCCCGAGCAGCGGGCCGGGATTGATCTTCATGAGCCTGCCCCTGGCCTTCCAGGCCATGCCGCTGGGGACCCTGTTCGGCATCCTGTTCTTCGTCATGCTCTCCATGGCGGCGCTGACCTCGTCGATCTCGATGGTTGAGGCCACGGTTTCCTGGCTGTGTGACAACAAGGGCATCTCGCGGCGCAAGGCGTCCTGGGGCACCGGCATCGTGCTATGGGTGGTCAGCACCCTGGCGATGCTGTCGTTCAACGTCGGTGCCGACTGGACCCTGGCCGGCAAGCACTTCTTCGACTGGCTGGACTACCTGACCTCGCGCTGGATGATGCCGCTGGGTGGACTGGGCATGGTGCTGCTCGCCGGTTTCGTGCTTAAGAACGAGACCTTCCGCGAGGAGCTCGGGCTCTCTGCCGGCTGGCATGCGCTCTGGCTGTTCATGGTTCGCTATGTGAGCCCGTTGGGTATCCTGGTGATCTTCGTTGATGCGCTGGGGATCACCCAGGTGGTATTTGCACAGCACTGGCCCTGGCTGCTGGCCGTGCTGGTCGCGATCACCCTGGTCGGTGAGTTGACCAGTCCGCGCCTGCGCCGCGTGCTCAGCACCTGAGTGATGTCTCTTCCGCACAAGAGTCCTTGTTGCCCCCGCCATGCGGGGGCAACGTCGTTGGAAGGCTCGGTTATAGGCATGTGCCAAGGAATTAGTAGCAGACCCTGGACTCTTTAATTACTATTATGCATATATAAAAGGTTTAATTGGAGCATGATGGAATATGCGCGTCGGTCCCTCACACGCGGGCACCCCACGCGACGCCGGCATCAGCTTGCCGGCCGGTTCGGCCTTTCCGTCGGGAGGCGTCAGCCTGGTCGGTGCCGGCCCCGGTGATCCCGAACTGCTGACGATCAAGGCGCTGCGTCGCCTCCAGGCCGCCGAAGTGATCCTGCATGATCGACTGGTCAGCGACGAGATCCTCTCCCTGGCGGCCCCATCGGCATCGCGCTTCTATGTGGGCAAGGCGCGATCGCGCCATAGCGTTCCCCAGGAGGGCATCAATCAAGCCCTGGTCGACTGGGCCCTGGCCGGCAAGCGGGTGGTCCGGCTCAAGGGCGGCGATCCTTTTATCTTCGGTCGCGGCGGGGAGGAGCTCGAGACGCTGGTGGCGGCCGGCATCGGGGTGGAGGTGATACCGGGCATCACCGCCGCGTCAGGATGTGCCGCCTACGCCGGCATCCCGCTGACCCATCGCGACCATGCCCAGTCGGTGCGGTTCGTCACCGGACACCTGCGCAATGGCAGCAGTGACCTGGACTGGCCGACGCTGGCCGGTCCCGGCCAGACCCTGGTGTTCTATATGGGACTGCACGGCCTGCCCGAGATCTGCCGTCGGCTGATCGAGCACGGGCTTGCCGGGGAGACCCCGGTGGCGCTGATCGAGCAGGGCACCACCGCCCGCCAGCGGGTCCACCGCGCGAGCCTCGCCACCTTGCCCGAGTGCCTGGCGGGTACCCGCGTCAAGCCGCCCACCCTGATCATCGTCGGCGGCGTGGTGGTGCTTCACGACCGCCTCGCCTGGTTCGCCCCGATGGATGCCGCCGCCCGGGGATGGGAGACCGCCGAGCGCCGCCCGGGTCAGTCGGGTGGCGGTAACTCCTCCCGCGGCGGCTGATCGCGACGGAACTCGCGCTGCCAGCGGGCCAGCAGCGCCTGGCGCTTGAGGCGGTCGAGGCCGGCCAGCAGGCCGGGCCCGAGCCCCGGCGGGCGCAGGGCATCCTCCAGGCGCTCGCGCAGCGCGGCGGCGCTGCCCGGCCAGGTCACGATGCCCCCCGTTTGCATCATGACGGCACGTCCAGCGCTGCCGGCCCCGCTGCACGGCGCCCCCTCCCGAGGCGCCGCGGCGTGGCGCTGCACCGCGTTGGCGCACCAGAGGAGGGCGCCGCCGCCGCCGCCCTGCACTCAACTCTCTGAGGCATCGACAAAAAAACCCACCCGAGTGAACCTGGCGCATCCCTTGCAATGCATCTCTTGCCTAAGAGCCGTGCCGCCCCCGGCTCCGTGCTGCCCTCAGGGGCCAACAAGACGATAAACGACGCAAGGAGATCACCATGACCCTTATGCCTATCCCCGTGGCCACCCGCTGGCTGGCGGTGCCGCTGCTCGGTGCCGCCGTGGCGATCCCCGCCCTGGCCCAGGACGACGATCCCATCAAGGTCGGCGTCCTGCATTCCCTCTCCGGCACCATGGCGATCAGCGAAACGGTGCTCAAGGACACCGTGGAGATGCTGGTCGAGCAGCAGAACGCCGAGGGCGGCCTGCTCGGCCGCGAGCTCGAGGCCGTGGTAGTGGACCCGGCCTCGGACTGGCCGCTGTTCGCCGAGAAGGCGCGCGAACTGCTCGAGCAGGAGGAGGTCGACGTCATCTTCGGCAACTGGACCTCGGTGTCGCGCAAGTCGGTGCTGCCGGTGGTCGAGGAGCTCAACGGCCTGCTCTTCTATCCCGTCCAGTACGAGGGCGAGGAGTCCTCCGAGAACGTCTTCTACACGGGTGCGGCCCCCAACCAGCAGGCGATCCCCGCGGTCAATTACCTGCGTGACGAGGTGGGTGTGGAGCGCTGGGTCCTGGCCGGCACCGACTATGTCTATCCGCGCACCACCAACCGCATCCTCGAGGCCTATCTCAAGGAGGAGTTCGGCGTGGCCGACGAGGACATCATGGTCGACTACACCCCCTTCGGTCATTCGGACTGGCAGAACATCGTCTCCGAGATCAAGCGCTTCGGCAGCGAGGGCAAGAAGACCGCGGTGGTCTCCACCATCAACGGCGACGCCAACGTGCCCTTCTATCGCGAGCTCGGCAACCAGGGCATCGATGCCGGCGACATCCCGGTGGTGGCCTTCTCGGTGGGCGAGCAGGAGCTCTCGGGGATCGACACCGGCCCGCTGGTCGGCCACCTGGCCGCCTGGAACTACTTCATGAGCGTGGATACCGACGAGAACTACGAGTTCATCGATGCCTGGCTCGAGCACACCGGCGAGGACGACGCGGTGACCAACGATCCCATGGAAGCCCACTACATCGGCTTCAACATGTGGGTCGAGGCGGTCGAGAAGGCCGGCACCGCCGACGTAGACGCGGTCAAGGAGGCGATCATCGGCGTCAGCGTGCCCAACCTCTCCGGCGGCTACGCGACCATGATGCCCAACCATCACATCACCAAGCCGGTGATGATCGGCGAGATTCAGGACAACGGCCAGTTCGCCGTGGTCTGGGAGACCCCCTCCACCGTGGCGGGCGATGCCTGGTCCGACTACCTCGAGGGCTCGCGTGACCTGATCGCCGACTGGCGAGTGCCGCTGGAGTGTGGCAACTACAACGTCGAAGAGGGCCGTTGCATGGGCAGCGACGCCGAGGAGCAGGCCGAGGAGGCCCTGTCCGAGGACTGAGCCCCTACTTCCCGCGGTCGGCGCCCGCCGGCCGCGGCTCCCCCCTCGCGGGCCCCGCTTCGGGGCCCGCCCCATGACATGCCATTCAAAGGATCGACCCATGAGGATTCCTTGCCCCACCATGGCCCGTGGTGCCATGACAAGGATCGTCACCCTGGTCGTGCTCGCCCTGCTGGCCGGCCTGTCGCCGCTGGCCCAGGCCCAGGACGACGACGGGCAGGCCCTGCTGGAGGCGCTGGATACTCGCTCTTTCCAGGACATGTCCACGGCCATCGACGCCATCATCGAAAGTGAGGACGAGCGGGCCAACGACTGGCTCCAGGCCCTGCTCGACGGTGACCTGCAGCGCCTCAAGGAGGACGGCCGCTTCGTCATCGCCGTGGACAGCGCCGGACTGGACGTCACCATCGAGGACGCCCTGACCGGCGAGGCGCTGGGCGAGGTGACGCGACGCGACCTCGACCGCCTGACCATCAACAATGCGGTGCGCAGCCAGCTGCGCTCGGCGCTCTCCCTGGTGGCCCTCTACGCCGGCGACCGCGACGCGCGCCTCGATGCCGCCGAGGGCATGATCGGTGAGGTCGACGACGACCTCGCCGACGGCCTGCAGGCCCGCCTGGAGGAGGAGGAGAGCGAGGCGGTGCGCGAGCGCATCGAGCAGGCCCTGGCCGTCTATCGCCTGGAACAGGGCGAGGTCGAGGCCATCGAGGTGCTGGCCGGCAGCCTCAGCAGCGAGGTGCGTGTGGCGCTCACTCGCGCCGCCGAGGGCGACGACCCGGTGGTGGCCGATGCCGCCGCCGCGGCGCTGGCCGACATCGAGCAGCGCCTCAAGCTCAACCGGGCCGCCGAGACGCTCTACTTCGGGCTCTCCATGGGCTCGGTGCTGGTGCTCGCCGCCATCGGCCTGGCCATCACCTTCGGCGTCATGGGGGTGATCAACATGGCCCATGGCGAGCTGATCATGCTCGGTGCCTACACCACCTGGGCCATGCAGCAGCTGCTGCCGGGCCAGCCCGGCCTGGCCCTGGTGCTGGCGATTCCCTCGGGCTTTGTGGTCTCGGCGCTGGCCGGTGTCGCCATCGAGCGCGGCATCATCCAGTTCCTCAAGGGGCGGCCTCTGGAGACCCTGCTGGCCACCTTCGGCGTCAGCCTGATCCTCCAGCAGCTGGTGCGCACCGTGATCTCGCCGCAGAACCGTACCGTGGTGACGCCCGAGTGGCTGAGTGGTTCGCTGGTAGTCAACGACGCCCTGTCGCTGACGCTCAACCGCATGGCGGTGCTGGGCTTCGCCCTGGTGGTGTTCGCCGCGCTGATGCTGGTGATGCGCCGCACCCGCCTGGGGCTGGAGGTGCGGGCGGTGACCCAGAACCGCGCCATGGCCCGCTCCATGGGCATCCGCGCCACCCGGGTCGACATCCTCACCTTCGCCCTGGGCTCGGGCGTGGCCGGCCTGGCCGGCGTGGCGCTCTCGCAGCTCACCAACGTCGGGCCCAACCTGGGCCAGAGCTACATCATCGACTCCTTCATGGTGGTGGTGTTCGGCGGCGTGGGAAACCTCTGGGGCACCCTGGTGGCGGGCATGTCGCTGGGCGTCATCAACCAGGTGCTCGAGCCCTGGGCCGGCGCCGTTCTGGCCAAGATCATCGTGCTCGTCTTCATCATCCTGTTCATCCAGAAGCGCCCCCGCGGACTCTTCCCGCAGAAGGGCCGGGCGGCGGAGGGCTGATCCATCATGTGGCTGACACGACCCTTCAACGAGCGTGCCACGCAGGTCTTCCTGCTGGTGCTTGCGGCCGCCGTCGCCGCGGTGACGGCGCTGCACCTGGCCGTACCCGAGGCGCATCCGCTCCACATCACGGGCTACACCGTGGGCCTGCTGGGCAAGTACCTGGCCTTCGCCCTGCTGGCCGTGGCGGTCGACCTGGTCTGGGGCTACCTGGGCATCCTGAGCCTGGGCCACGGCGCCTTCTTCGCCCTGGGCGGCTACGCCATGGGCATGTACCTGATGCGCCAGATCGGCGATCGCGGCACCTACGGTGATCCGGTGCTTCCGGACTTCATGGTGTTCCTCGACTGGGACAGCCTGCCCTGGTACTGGCACGGCTTCGACATGGCGTGGTTCGCCTTCCTGATGGTGCTGCTGGCGCCCGGGGCGCTGGCCCTGGTATTCGGCTGGCTGGCGTTTCGCTCGCGGGTCACCGGGGTGTATCTCTCGATCATCACCCAGGCCATGACCTTCGCCCTGATGCTGGCCTTCTTCCGCAACGAGATGGGCTTCGGGGGCAACAATGGCCTCACCGACTTCCGCGAGCTGCTGGGCTTCGACCTTCGCAGCGGGGCGACCCGGCTGGGCCTGTTCATCGCCTCCGGGGTGGCCCTGGCGCTGGGCTACGTGCTGTGCCGGGCCATCGTCGCCAGCAAGCTCGGCCGGGTCTGCGTGGCCACCCGCGACGCCGAGGCCCGCACGCGCTTCCTGGGCTACCGCGTCGAGCGCTTCCAGCTGTTCGTGTTCGTGGTCTCGGCGATGCTCGCCGGGGTGGCGGGCGCCCTCTACGTCCCCCAGGTGGGCATCATCAACCCCAGCGAATTCGAGCCGCTGTTTTCCATCGAGATCGTGCTCTGGGTGGCCCTGGGCGGCCGGGCGACCCTCTATGGCGCGGTGATCGGGGCGATACTGGTCAACTACGCCAAGACGGTGTTCACCGGGGTCATGCCCGATGCCTGGCTGTTCGCCCTGGGTGGCCTCTTCGTGCTGGTCACCGTCTTCCTGCCCAGGGGGGTGGCGGGGCTGCTCACCTGGCGCCGGCGGCGCCAGGCGCCCGCTTCGCCCCATGACAACGCCAAGGAGGCCACCGCATGAGCCTGTTGAGTTCCCTGGCCGACCGTGATCGGGTCTTCGACTTCCTGGTCCCGGCCGACTCCCCGGTGGACGTGCGCCACGGGCCCATCCTCTACCTGGAGGACGTCAGCGTGAGCTTCGACGGCTTCAAGGCCATCGATGGCCTCGACCTGACCATCGACGACGGCGAGTTGCGCTGCATCATCGGCCCCAACGGCGCCGGCAAGACCACCATGATGGACATCATCACCGGCAAGACCCGCCCGGATACCGGCAGGGTGTGGTTCGGCAGCCGCCACGACCTGCTGGCCATGAACGAGCCGGAGATCGCTAGCCTCGGCATCGGTCGCAAGTTCCAGAAGCCCACGGTGTTCGAGGCGCTCTCGGTGTTCGAGAACCTTGAGCTCGCCATGGCCGCCGACAAGCGCATCCTGCCCACCCTCACCGCCCGCCTGACCGGCGAGGTCCGCGACCGCATCGAGGAGGTGCTGGAGACCATCGGGCTCGCCGAGCTGCGCCAGGCGCCGGCGGGCATCCTCTCCCACGGCCAGAAGCAGTGGTTGGAGATCGGCATGCTGCTGATGCAGCGCCCGCGCCTGCTGCTGGTGGACGAGCCGGTGGCCGGCATGACCGAGCAGGAGATGGCGCGCACCGCCGAGCTGCTCACCGGCCTGGCGGGGAAACAGTCGGTGGTCGTCGTGGAGCATGACATGGGCTTCGTGCGCTCCATCGCGCGCACCGTGACGGTGCTGCACCAGGGCAGCGTGCTGGCGGAGGGCAGCATGGACCAGGTGTCCGGCGACCCGCGCGTGGTGGAGGTCTACCTGGGGGCCGAGTCCGACGAGGAGGGGCGCTGATGCTAGCGATCGATTCGCTCAACCAGTTCTACGGCGAGAGCCACACCCTCTGGGACCTCGACCTGGCGGTGCCGCCCGGGCAGTGCACCTGCGTGATGGGCCGCAACGGGGTGGGCAAGACCACCCTGATGAAGGCGATCATGGGCGAGGTGCCGGTCGCCTCCGGCCGTATCCGCTACGCCGATGGCGTGGAGCTGACCCGGCGCCGCGTCGAGGCGCGTTCGCGGCTGGGGATCGGCTACGTGCCCCAGGGGCGCCAGATCTTCCCGCTGCTGACCGTGGAGGAGAACCTGCGCACCGGACTGGCCGCCCGCGGCGACGGTCGACGCACCATTCCGGATCGTGTCTATGAACTCTTCCCGGTGCTCCAGGAGATGAAGCAGCGTCGCGGCGGCGACCTCTCCGGCGGCCAGCAGCAGCAGCTGGCCATCGGCCGCGCCCTGGTGCTGGAGCCGCGGCTGCTGATCCTCGACGAGCCGGGGGAGGGCATTCAGCCCAATATCGTCACCCAGATCGGCGAGGTGATCCGCACGCTGATCCGCGAGGACGGCCTGACCGTGCTGCTGGTGGAGCAGAAGCTGCCCTTCGCCCGCCGCTATGCGGATCGCTTCATGATCATGGATCGTGGCCGGCCGGTGGCCGAGGGAGAGATCGGTGCGCTCTCCGATGCGCTGATCAAGGAGCACCTGACGGTCTAGGTGCTTGTCGGGCCCTTCGCCGCAGCGTGCCGCGAACCCGATTGCACCCTCCTGGTGCTCCCGCCCGGGCGGCTGCACCGCCGGGGCGCACCTTGTCCGGCGGTGCCCTCCTGGTGCCGCCATCGGCCCGTAGGCTACCGCGGGCACTTTCTCTCAACTATATGAATGACAAAAAGAAATCATGCCCTGGCATGGCCCTTGCCGCAGGTCCGGCAGAAATCGCCGCCACGGAACGCCCATGACCGCCTTCGAGAGCTCCCTCTCAGCCACTTCGCCGGCTGACTCCGGCCACCGCTTCGATAGCGAGCGGCGCTGGGAGGCCTCGCTCGAGCTCGGCTTCGCGGCCCGGGAGGGGGTCACCCGGCTGACGCGCTCCCGCCATCACGGTCCACTGCGGGTCCAGCGCCCCTTCCACCCGGAGGGGCGCGACGGCGCCTGTCACGTCTATTTGCTGCATCCCCCCGGGGGGCTGGTGAGCGGCGATGCGCTCGGCATCTCGGCCGGGGTCGAGGCGGGGGCCCACGCCCTGCTCACCACCCCGGCGGCCAACAAGCTCTACCGCAGCGACAGCCACGGCGTGGCCTGGTCGCAGCAGACCCACCTCGCGGTCGCCGACGGCGGGGTCCTCGAGTGGCTGCCCCAGGAGACGCTGGCCTTCGATGGCTCGCGGGGTCGCCAGGAAACCGTCATCACGATTTCCGGCAGCGCCCGCTGCCTGGGATGGGAGGTCATGGCGCTGGGTCGGCCGGCAAGCGAGCTGCCCTATGTTTCCGGCCGGATCGAGCAGCGCTTCCGGCTGGTACGCGACGGTCGGCCGCTATGGCTGGAGCGCCAGCCCCTGGACCCGGCGCACCCCCGCTTCCACGGCGCCTGGGGCCAGGGTGGGGCCAGCGTCCAGGCGACCCTCTGGGCGGTGGGGCTGAAGGATGAGACCGAGGCCGTCGAGGCGCTGCGCGGTCACCTCCCCGACACGCCACGCTGGGCGGTCACGGTGCGTCACGGCGTGCTGCTGCTGCGCTACCTGGGCCAGGAGTGCCGCGAGGCCCGGGCGCTGTGCGAGGCCGCCTGGCGCCTGCTGCGCCCCCGGCTGCTGGACCTCGAGGCCCACACGCCGCGCATCTGGCTGACCTGAATCCCCATCCTCCACGGAGACGCCGACATGGAACTGACCCCCAGAGACAAGGACAAGCTGCTGCTGTTCTCGGCCGCCCAGCTGGCCGAACGCCGCCGCGCGCGAGGCCTGAAGCTCAACTACCCCGAGGCGGTGGCGCTGATCAGCTTCGAGATCCTGGAAGGGGCCCGGGACGGGCGCACGGTGGCCGAGCTGATGAGTGCCGGTCGCGAGATCCTGACCCGCGATGATGTCATGGAGGGTGTCGCCGAGCTGGTCGACGAGGTGCAGGTGGAGGCCACCTTCCCGGATGGCACCAAGCTGGTCACCGTCCACGAACCGATCGTCTAGGAGAGATCCCCCATGATTCCCGGTGAATACCAGTTGAAGGAGGGCGAGATCGCGCTCTGCGAAGGGCGCGAGCGCCGGACCCTCGAGGTCGCCAACAGCGGTGACCGGCCGATCCAGGTCGGCTCCCACTACCACTTCGCCGAGGCCAACCCGGCGCTGGTCTTCGATCGTGCAATGGCCCGGGGGCATCGCCTCGACGTCGCCGCCGGCACCGCCATCCGCTTCGAGCCGGGCCAGAGCCGCGAGGTCACGCTGATTCCCTTCGCCGGCCGGCGCCGCATCGTCGGGTTTCGCGGCGAGGTGATGGGCGCGCTGGACGACGAGGGAGACGCATCATGAAGATCAGCCGCCAGGCCTATGCCGACATGTACGGCCCCACGGTGGGCGACCGGGTGCGCCTCGGCGACACCGAGCTGTGGATCGAGGTGGAGCGCGACGCCACCCGCTACGGCGAGGAGGTGAAGTTCGGCGGCGGCAAGGTGATCCGCGACGGCATGGGCCAGAGCCAGCGTCATGACGACGGCGTGATGGACACCGTGATCACCAATGCCCTGATCCTCGACTGGTGGGGCATCGTCAAGGCCGACGTGGGCATCCGGGGCGGGCGCATCGCCGCCATCGGCAAGGCGGGCAACCCGGACACCCAGCCGGACGTCGAGATCGTGATCGGCCCCGGCACCGAGGTGATCGCCGGCGAAGGCAAGATCCTTACCGCCGGCCATCTCGATGCCCATATCCACTTCATCTGCCCCCAGCTGGTGGAGGAGGCGCTGGCCAGCGGCATCACCACCATGCTGGGCGGCGGCACCGGGCCGGCCACCGGCACCAACGCCACCACCTGCACCCCCGGGGCCTGGCATATCGGCAGGATGCTCCAGGCCGTGGACGAGATGCCCATGAATATCGGCCTGCTCGGCAAGGGCAACGCCAGCCTTCCCGAGCCGCTCGCGGCCCAGATCGAGGCCGGCGCCATGGGCCTCAAGCTCCACGAGGACTGGGGCACCACCCCAGCGGCCATCGACAACTGCCTCGCCGTGGCCGAGCGCTACGACGTCCAGATCGCCATCCACACCGACACCCTCAACGAGTCGGGCTTCGTGGAGGATACCCTGGCGGCCTTCAAGGAGCGCTGCATCCACACCTACCACACCGAGGGGGCGGGCGGCGGCCACGCGCCGGACATCATCACCGCCTGCTCAAAGCCCTACGTGCTGCCGTCCTCCACCAACCCGACGCGGCCCTACACGGTCAACACCATCGACGAGCACCTCGACATGCTGATGGTGTGCCATCACCTGGACCCCAGGATTCCCGAGGACGTGGCCTTCGCCGACTCGCGCATCCGCCGCGAGACCATCGCCGCCGAGGACATCCTCCAGGACCTCGGCGTGATCTCCATGATCGCCTCGGACTCCCAGGCCATGGGGCGGGTCGGCGAGGTGGTCTGCCGCACCTGGCAGACCGCCCACAAGATGAAGGTGCAGCGTGGCCTGCTGCCCGAGGACGAGGCTCGGGGGGCGGACAACTTCCGGGCGCGGCGTTACATCGCCAAGACCACCATCAACCCCGCCATCACCCACGGGATCAGTCACGAGGTGGGCTCGGTGGAGGTGGGCAAGTTGGCCGACCTGGTGCTGTGGAAGCCGGCCTTCTTCGGCACCAAGCCGGCGCTGATCCTCAAGGGCGGGATGATCGCCATGGCGCCCATGGGCGACCCCAACGCCTCGATCCCCACCCCCCAGCCGGTGCACTACCGGCCCATGTTCGGCGCCCTGGGCCGGGCGGCGAGCCAGACGCGGCTCTCCTTCGTCAGCCAGGCGGCGCTGGAGGCCGGCATCGGGGAGCGGCTGGGCCTGGCGAGCCCCCTGGCCGCCTGCCGAGACGTCAGGGGGGTGAGGAAGGTCGACATGAAGCTAAATGACGCCTGTCCCGAGCTCAGCGTGGACCCCGAGACCTACGAGGTGCGCTGCGACGGCGAGCTTCTGACCTGCGAGCCCGCCACCGAGCTGCCGCTGGCCCAGCGCTACCACCTCTTCTAGGAGCCCGAGATGCTGAGACTGACCGAACGCCTGGGGCCCATTGCGGCGGAGCAGGCCGACGACACCCTGACGCTGCCCTTCGAGCTGCGTACCCGCGGCCGTCTCAAGGCGGCAAGCGATGCCGGCCGCGAGCTGGGGCTCTTCCTCGACCGCGGCCCGGTGCTGCGCGACGGCGAGGGGCTTGGCGGCGAGGGCGGCGAGGTCGTGCGGGTAAGGGCGGCGACGGAGCCAGTGGTCACCGCCCGTATCCAGGCGGGCCTGCCCCTGGCCCGGCTCGCCTACCACCTGGGCAACCGCCATGTACAGCTGGCCCTGGGTGAGGATGACCATGCCTCCGACGATCGGCGCGGCTATGTGCGCTTCCCGCCGGACCATGTGCTGGAGGAGCTGGCCGAGTTGCTGGGGGCGACCCTGGAGCACCATCAGGCCCCCTTCGACCCGGAACCCGGCGCCTACCAGCAGTTAAGTGGCCATTCGCATGGACATGGGCATCACCACCATCACCACGGACATGACCATGACCACGAGCATCACCACCCACATGCCCGCTGAGACGCCGGCAGGGGGAACGCGGGGCGATGACCTGGCGCTGCTGGGGCTGCTGCAGCTGGTCAGCCCGGCACTGCCGATCGGCGCCTTCGCCTTTTCCCAGGGGCTGGAGAGCGCCTTCGAGCTGGGTTGGGTCACCGACGAGGCGAGCCTCGGCGACTGGCTGGAGGGCGTGCTCGAGGACGGCCTGACCCGCTGCGAGCTGCCGGCGCTGGCCCGCCTCCAGGTCGCCTGGGCGACGGGAGACGGCGAGGCGGTGGCCGAGTGGGACGCCTGGCTCGCCGCCAACCGCGAGACGGCGGAGCTCGCCGCCGAGGATGCGCGGCTCGGGGCCTCGCTCACCCGGCTGCTGGGTAGCCTGGCTCTGCTGCCGGACGTGCCCGAGCTGCCGGAAGGGGCTGGCTACGTCACCCTTTTCGCCTGGGCGGCCCATCGCCGCGGCGTGGCGGCGCGCCAGGCGCTGCTGGGCTTCGCCTGGGCCTGGCTGGAGAACCAGCTGGCGGTGGCCTGCAAGGCGCTGCCGCTGGGCCATACCGCGGCCCAGCGGCTGGTGGAGCGGCTGCGCCCGACGCTGGTGGGGGCCGTGGATGAGGCGCTGGCGCTGCCCGACGACGCCCTGGGGCCGGCGCTGCCGGGCCTGGCGCTGGCCAGCGCCCTGCACGAGACCCAGTATTCACGACTGTTCAGAAGCTAGTGATGACACCTCAGGAGACACGACCATGACCCATTGCCTGCGCGTCGGCGTCGGCGGCCCGGTGGGCTCCGGCAAGACGGCGCTGCTCAAGCAGCTCTGCCTGGCGCTGCGTGACCACTACGATATCGCCGTGGTCACCAACGACATCTACACACGCGAGGATGCCGACTTCCTGCTCAAGCATGAGGCGCTCCCCGCGGATCGCATCCTCGGCGTGGAGACCGGCGGTTGCCCGCATACCGCCATCCGCGAGGATGCCTCCATGAACCTCGCGGCCATCGACGAGCTCCAGGCGCGACACCCGGGCCTCGAGCTGGTGCTGGTGGAGTCGGGGGGCGACAACCTCTCGGCCACCTTCAGCCCCGAGCTCTCCGATCTCACCCTCTACGTGATCGATGTCTCCGCCGGCGACAAGATTCCCCGCAAGGGCGGCCCCGGCATCACCAAGTCGGATCTCTTGATCATCAACAAGATCGACATCGCCGAGCAGGTGCACGCCTCGCTCGCGGTGATGGAGCGCGACTCGAAGACGATGCGCGGCGAACGTCCCTTCGTCTTCACCAACCTCTACGAGGGTGTCGGCCTGGAGACGATCATCCGCTTCATCCTCGAGCGCGGCATGCTGCCGGAGCGCCGGCCCCAAGCGGCCGCCTCCGCCTGATCCGCCTCGCCACCTTCACCGAACACCGGGAGACCCACCATGTCCCTTCGCCTTACCCGTCCGCTTCGCTCCCTCGTGCCCGGGGCGATCGCCCTGGCGCCCCTCGCCCCCGCGCTGGCCCATTCCGGGCATGGCGCCCCGGCGGTGCATGCCCACCTCGGCAGCCCCGCGCTGCTGGCCGGCGTGGCCATCGTCCTGCTCGGCGGGGCTGCAACCGCCGCCCTGGCGTACCGCTTCCTGCGTCGGCGCCGCCTGGCCAGGCGCCACTGACCTCGGCCCGATGCGTCACCCCTTGCGCCCGGCCCTGGCCGGGCGCGCTGCGTGGCGCCTTCTCGCGTATGCTGGGGCGGTAGAGGGGCTCCAGGGCAGGGAGGGGCGGCATGGCCGGGACGAGGAGGGGACGCATGTGGCTGGTCATCCTGACGACGCTGCTGGTGGTGTGGGGCGCCATGGGGGCCTGGCAGCGCCTCAAGCCGCTGCCCGACGGCATCGGCGTGGCCTTTCCCGAGCGCCCCGCGCCGCAGGTGCGCTTCCTTTCCGACCAGACCTGGTACGACGCCGAGGGGCGGCCTCACCTGGAGCAGGCCATCTTCGACGAGATGCTCGCCCTGGTCGGCCAGGCGCGTCGCCTGGTGGTGGCGGATGTGTTCCTGTTCAACGACTTCGCCGGCAGCGCCGACGGTGACGGCTTCCGCCCGCTCTCCCGGGAGCTCGCCGACGCCCTGATCGCCCAGAAGCGCCGCTACCCCGGGCTCGAGGCGGTGGTGATCACCGACCCCTTCAATACCCTGTACGGCGGGCTCGAGCTCGACCATTTCCAGCGCCTGCGCGAGGCGGGCATCCGGGTGGTGGAGACCGACCTGAACCGGCTGCGGGCCTCCAACCCGCTGTGGTCGGGGCTCTGGCACCTGGGGCCGCGCTGGCTCGGCAACCGCCCGGGCGGCGGCTGGCTGCCCAACGCCCTGGGGCCGGGGCGGGTTACCCTGCGCAGCTACCTCGCGCTGCTCAACTTCAACGCCAACCACCGCAAGACCCTGTTGGTGGACCAGGGCGACGGCTGGGCGGGGTTGGTGACCTCGGCCAACCCCCATGACGCCAGCAGCCGCCACGGCAACGTGGGTTTGCGCTTCACCGGTCCGGCGGCCCTGGACCTGCTTCGCAGCGAGCGGGCGGTGGCGGCCTGGTCCGGCGTGTCGCTGCCCGGCCCCGAGCCCCCCGATGCGGAAACGGCGCCGGAAGGCGGGCGGCTGCAGCTGCTGACCGAGGGGGCGATCCGCGACGCCCTGATCGTTGCGATCCAGGCCGCCGGGGATGGCGACCGCCTCGACCTGGCGGTCTTCTACCTCGCCCACCGCGAGGTGATCGCCGCGCTGGAGGCCGCGGGACGGCGCGGTGCCAGGGTGCGGGTGCTGCTGGACCCTAACCGCGACGCCTTCGGCCTGGAGAAGGGCGGCATCCCCAACCGTCCGGTGGCCCGCGAGCTGGTCGGGGCCGGTCTCGAGGTGCGCTGGTGCGTGACCCGCGGCGAACAGTGCCACAGCAAGCTACTGCTGCGTCGCCCGGCCGACGGTGGCGAGGCCGAGCTGATCGTCGGCTCGGCCAACTTCACCCGGCGCAACCTCGACGACCTCAACCTCGAGACCAGCGTACGCCTGGCGGGGCCGGCGGACCTGCCGGCGCTCGACGAGGCGGCGAGCTTCTTCGAGTCGCGCTGGGAGAGCACACCCGAGCGCACCACCAGCGAGCCCTTCGCGGCCTTCGACGACGCCTCGGCCTGGAAGCACCTGCGCTATCGCTTCATGGAGGCCACCGGGCTCTCGACGTTCTGAGGGCACGCCTTGACAGCGTCATGGCCGCCGGCCAGCTT
>JBKHEO010000002.1:0-84616 GCA_046540755.1 Halomonas sp.
GCCGCCGACGGCCCCGTCCGAGGCGACGTCGCCCTACCGGCGACCGGAAGCGTCCTATGAGGCGTTGACCCGGGAGCCGGGCGCTCCCGAGGGCGAGCCGGCGCCGGCACCCGTCTCTCCGGTCGAGCCGGCTCCCGACACGCCTGATCCCGCCGAGCCGCCAGCGGCCGAATCGCCAGCGGCCGAACCGCCTGCTACCGAGCGGCCTCCGGCCGAGGCGCCCCTCGCCCCCGAGGAGGAGGCGCCGCTGCCCGAGGTACCCACGCGCCAGCGCGACGACGGGACCGAGGTGATCGACTACCGTCCGCCCAGCCTCGAGACCCCGGGCGCCCCACGGGAGGAGACGCCCATGCAGCCCAGCGTGGATTTCACCCCGGAGGGGCTGGGGCTCGCGGAGAAGGGCGCCGGTTTCGACCCCGGCAAGAGCCTGACACGGGCCGACGCCGAGCCGGGCTCGGCGGGAGAGGAGGGCGCCCAGCAGGGCGCCGCGGCCGACGAGCCGCTGTCCGAGGCGTGGGAGGTCGAGGAGGTTTCCTTCCCGCCCCTCGACCCGGATAATGGGAAGCTTGCCGGCGGTGGCGAGTCCGACCGCCTGGCCGAGGCCCATCGGCTGGTCGAGGGCGGGGAGGCCGGGCGCGCCCGGGAGCTGCTCGACGAGCTCGCCGGCAGCGACGACCCGGCCATACGCGACGAGGCGCTGGTGCTGCGCCGACGACTGGATGCCTGACCCCTTCATGACCCTGTTCCACCCCCTCGACGACAGAACCCCACTGGCTGGACGCCTGGCCATGGCGGTCGAATACGACGGCAGCGGCTACTGCGGCTGGCAGCGTCTCAAGCATGCCGCCTCGGTTCAGGGCGCCCTGGAGACGGCGCTCGCCCGGGTCGCCAGCGCCCCGGTGACGGTGCATGCCAGTGGGCGCACCGACTCCGGCGTGCACGCCACCCGCCAGATCATCCACTTCGACGCCCCGGCGCCACGGTCCGAGAAGGCCTGGGTGTTCGGGGTCAACGCCAACCTGCCTCGGGACATCGCCGTGCGCTGGGTCACCGAGGTGCCCGACGACTTCCACGCCCGCTTCAAGGCCCTGGCGCGACGCTACCGCTATGTGCTGCTGAACCAGCCCAGCCGCCCGGTGCTCGAGCGTGCCAACGTCACCTGGTGCCGTGACCCGCTGGATGCTGACGCCATGCACCGTGCCGCCCAGGCGCTGGTGGGGGAGCACGACTTCTCGAGCTTTCGCGCCGCGGGCTGCCAGTCGAAGACCGCCTGGCGCCATCTGCACTTCATCGAGGTGCATCGCCATGGCCCCCTGGTGGTGATGGACGTCCAGGGCAACGCCTTCCTGCACCACATGATCCGCAACATCGCCGGCGCCCTGGTCACGGTAGGACGCGGCGAGGCCGGCGACGACTACCTGGCCGAGCTGATGGCGCTGAAGGACCGCACCCGCGCCGACGTCACCGCGCCGGCGTGCGGCCTGCACTTCGTCGACTCCTTGTACGATCCGGCCTGGGGGCTGCCCGCCGAGCCGCTGGGGCCCAACCTGCTCGCCTTCCTCGGCGAGTGGACGGGCGAGCGGGCGATGCCCGACTGCCCCTGGGTCGAGTTTCGCCGCGGCCGGCCCGTGGCGGCGGAAGGGGAGGCATCATGAGGCGCACCCGGGTGAAGTTCTGTGGCCTGACCCGTCCGGAGGACGTGGATGCCGCGGTGGCCGCCGGCGCCGATGCGCTGGGCTTCGTGCTCTGGCCCGGCAGCAAGCGGGCCCTCGACGAGGCGCGCCTGGTCGAGCTGGTCGAGCGGGTGCCGGCCTTCGTCACCCGGGTGGGGCTCTTCGTCGACCAGGACCCGACAGTGGTCGCGCGCTGCGCCCGGCACCTCGACCTGCTGCAGTTCCATGGCGACGAGCCGCCGGCCGAGTGCGAGCGCTTCGAGCGCCCCTGGATCAAGGCGCTGCGCATGCGCGAGGGTCTCGACCTGCCCGCCGCCGCCGGCGCCTACTCCGGGGCCCGGGCGCTGCTTCTCGATGCCTATCGTCCGGGCCTTCCCGGCGGCACCGGGGCGACCTTCGACTGGTCGCGAATCCCCGCAAGCCTGGCAAAACCTGTTATCCTCGCCGGAGGCCTGAGCGCGGCCAATGCCGCCGAGGCCATCGCCGCCGTGGCGCCCTTCGCGCTGGACGTCTCCGGCGGCATCGAGGCCGCCCCCGGCGTCAAGGATACCGCGCGCATGGCGGCCTTCATGGCCGCGGTGTGCGACGCTGACGCCCGCCGCCCCTGAGCATCGAGGGCGCACCGGACCCGGCGCGCCCCCGTGATTCCCCAAGCCCCCAAATGGCGACCTGTGAGGTGTCTTTCGTGAGCAAGTTCAGTGACCTGACCCGTCTGCCGGATGCCCGCGGCCACTACGGCCCCTACGGCGGCCGGTTCGTCTCGGAGACCCTGAGCTTCGCCCTGGACGAGCTGGAGAAGACCTATCTGAGTCTTCGCGACGATCCGGCCTTCCAGGCGGAATTCGACTATGACCTGGCCCACTACGTGGGTCGGCCCTCGCCGCTCTACCACGCCGAGCGCTGGTCGAAGCGGATCGGCGGGGCGCAGATCTGGCTCAAGCGCGAGGACCTTAACCACACCGGCGCCCACAAGGTGAACAACACCATCGGCCAGGCGCTGCTGGCCAAGAAGAGCGGCAAGCCGCGGGTAATCGCCGAGACCGGTGCCGGGCAGCACGGCGTGGCCAGCGCCACGGTGGCGGCGCGGTTGGGCCTGGAGTGCGACGTCTATATGGGCGCCGAGGACGTGCAGCGCCAGAAGCTCAACGTCTATCGCATGCGCCTGCTGGGGGCCAACGTCATCCCGGTGGAGTCCGGCACCCGCACCCTCAAGGACGCCATGAACGAGGCCCTGCGTGACTGGGTGACCAACGTCGACAACACCTTCTACATCATCGGCACTGTGGCAGGTCCCCACCCCTATCCGATGCTGGTGCGCGACTTCAACTCCGTGGTGGGCCGCGAGGCGCGCCACCAGTCCGTCGAGGAGTTCGGCCGGCTGCCCGACGCCCTGGTGGCGTGCGTGGGCGGCGGTTCCAACGCCATGGGGCTCTTCTACCCCTTCGTCGAGGATGACGAGGTGGCCATGTACGGCGTCGAGGCCGGCGGCGACGGCGTCGAGACCGGCCGCCATGCCGCGCCCCTCGCCTCCGGCGCGCCGCGTGGCGTGCTCCATGGCAACCGCACCTACCTGATGTCCGACGAGGGGGGCCAGGTCTCCAACACCCACTCCATTTCGGCGGGCCTCGACTATCCCGGCGTCGGCCCCGAGCACGCCCTGTGGAAGGACGTGGGGCGCGTCAACTACGTGGCGGCCAACGACGACGCCGTGCTCGAGGCCTTCCGCGAGCTGACCCGCGTCGAGGGCATCATGCCGGCGCTGGAGTCCGCCCATGCCCTGGCCTACGCCAAGGTGCTGGCGCCGACGATGCGTCCCGACCAGCACATCGTCGTCAACCTCTCCGGACGTGGCGACAAGGACATCATGACCGTCGCCAAGCTCGACGGGATCGAATTCTAGATGACGGCCCAGACCATGAATCGTATCGACCAACGCTTTGCCGCGCTCAAGGCCCAGGGCCGCCGCGCCCTGATCCCCTACATCACCGCCGGCGACCCCGCCCCCGAGCACACCCTGAGCTACATGCATGCCCTGGTGGAGGCCGGCGCCGACATCATCGAGCTGGGGGTGCCCTTCTCCGACCCCATGGCCGACGGCCCGGTGATCCAGAAGGCTTGCGAGCGGGCGCTCAAGCACGGCGTGCGGCTCTCACATCTGTTCGAGATGGTTCGCGAGTTCCGTCAGACCGACAGCGAGACCCCGGTGGTGTTGATGGGTTATCTCAACCCCATGGAGCGCATCGGCCTTGCCGCCTTTGCCGAGCAGGCCGCCGCGGCCGGAATCGACGGCGTGCTGGCGGTGGACATGCCGCCCGAGGAGGCCGAGGAGCTCGGCCCCCTGCTCAAGTCGCATGGACTCGCCTCGATCTTCCTGGTGGCCCCTACCACTTCCGAGGAGCGGGCCGCTACAATATGCGCCCATGGCGAGGGCTACCTCTACTACGTCTCCCTCAAGGGGGTGACCGGCTCCGCCACGCTGAATGCGGCCGACGTGGCCGACCACCTGGCACCCCTGCGGCGGATGACCGACCTGCCGTTGTGCGTCGGCTTCGGCATCCGTGACGGTGCCTCCGCCGCCGAGGTGGGCAAGGTGGCCGATGGGGTCATCGTCGGTTCGGCGCTGGTCGGCCGTATCGCCGCGAATGCCGAGCGTCCCGAGGCGGTGCCCGCCGAGCTCAAGGCGGTGCTCGGCGAGATGCGCCAGGCCCTGGACGCCCTGAGCGGCTGAGCCTCGCCACGCAATGTTCCATGTGCCCGGCATGCGCCGGGCGCCGACACGACCACGGACCCTTTCTGACATGAGCTGGCTAGACAAGATCGTGCCCTCCATCGGGCGTATCCAGCGCCACGATCGCCGCGCAAGCGTGCCCGATGGCCTGTGGCGCAAGTGTCCCAAGTGCGAGGCGGTGCTCTACCTGCCCGAGCTCGAGAAGCAGCACAACGTCTGCCCCAAGTGCGACCACCACCTGCGCCTGACGGCGCGCAAGCGCCTCGACTGGTTCCTCGACCGCGAAGGCCGCGAGGAGATCGCCGCCGAGGTGGAGCCCGTCGACCGCCTCAAGTTCCGTGACTCCAAGAAGTACAAGGACCGCCTGGCCGCGGCCCAGAAGGAGACCGGCGAGAAGGATGCGCTGATCGCCATGCGCGGCACCCTGGATGGTTTGCCGGTGGTCACGGTGGCCTTCGAGTTCTCCTTCATGGGCGGCTCCATGGGTGCCGTGGTGGGAGAGAAGTTCGTGCGCGCCGCCACCGTCGCCCTGGAGGAGGGCATCCCGCTGATCTGCTTCTCCGCCTCCGGCGGGGCGCGCATGCAGGAGGCGCTCTTCTCGCTGATGCAGATGGCCAAGACGTCGGCGGCGCTGGAGAAGCTCAAGCAGGCCGGCGTGCCCTACATCTCGGTGCTCACCGACCCGGTGTTCGGTGGCGTCTCGGCGTCGCTGGCCATGCTGGGCGATCTCAATGTGGCCGAGCCCAACGCCCTGATCGGTTTCGCCGGCCCGCGCGTCATCGAACAGACGGTGCGCGAGAAGCTCCCCGAGGGCTTCCAGCGCAGCGAGTTCCTGCTCGACAACGGCGCGGTGGACATGATCGTGCACCGCCGCGAGATGCGCGACACCCTGGGCCGTGTGCTGCGCAAGCTGACCGGGCAGCCGGCGCTCGGCAAGCCCGAGGGCGCGTCGGCCCAACCGGACCTGGTCGAGGCCGCCGAGCGCGCCGAGGCCGAGGCGCCGGCACCGGCCGACGAGAGGGAGACCTCTTTCCCCCCCGAGGAGGGGGAGGCCCCGCCGGCGGACGAGGCGCCGTCCGACGCCGAGCGGCACTGACGCTCGCATGAGCGAGGTGCTGCCTACCACCCTGGACGCCTGGCTGGCGCGGCTCGAGGCCGCCCACCCCGTGGGGATCGACCTGGGGCTCGAACGCGTGGCCGAGATCGCTCGGCGCATGGGGCTCCTCGACCGGCCCCTGGCCGGGCGCGTGGTCACCGTGGCCGGCACCAACGGCAAGGGCTCCACGGTGGCCATGCTGGAGGCCCTGGCCCGCGCCCATGGCCTCGCCACGGCGACCTATACCTCGCCCCACCTGATCCGCTACAACGAGCGCCTGCGCCTGGACGGCGAGGAGGCCGACGACGCCACCCTGATCGCCGGTTTCGCCGCCGTGGAGCGGGCGCGCCTCGACGGCGAGCCCGTCAGCCTCACCTATTTCGAGGTGGGCACCCTGGGGGCGCTCTGGGCCATGGCCCGGCGGCCGCCCGATCTGGCCATCCTCGAGGTGGGGCTCGGGGGGCGGCTCGATGCGGTCAACGTCATCGACCCCGACGTGGCGGTGATCACCACCGTGGCCCAGGACCATGCCGCCTTCCTGGGGACGGATCTGGAGGGGATCGGTCGCGAGAAGGCGGGCATCCTGCGCCCGGGGCGTCCCGCGGTGCTGGGCAGCCGCGACCTGCCGGCCAGCGTGCGCCAGGTGGCCGCCCAGCGTGGCGCCCACGTCTATGCCCTGGATGAGACCTTTCGACGCGAGGGGGAGGGCGCGGGCTGGAGCTTTTGGGGGCAGACCCCGATCCGTCATCTTCCTGACCCGGGCCTGCCGCTGGACAACGCCGCCACGGCCTTGAAGGCCCTGGCGCTGGCCGGCGTGAGCCTCGAGGCCGAGGCCTGTCGCCGGGCGCTCGCCGAGGTGCGTCTGCCGGGACGCATGCAGTGGCTGGGGCAGTGGTGCCTCGACGTGGGCCACAACCCCCACGCCGCCGCCTACCTGGCCCAGCGTCTGGCGGCGCTTCCCTGCCGCGGTCGCACCTTCGCCCTGCTGGGAATGCTCGCCGACAAGGACGCCGATGGCGTCATCGCTGCCCTGGTGCCGGCGGTGGACGCTTGGGTGACGGCCAGCCTGGCGGGCGACCGCGGCCGCGGTGCCGGGGAACTCGCCGAGCGGCTGGCCGGGCAGGGGGCTGAGGTGTGGCACCGCGCCGCCTCGCCCGTCGCCGCGGCGGCCTGGCTGGCGAGCCGCCTGGCCCCGGAGGATCGCGTGCTGGTGTGCGGTTCCTTCCTGACCGTGGGTGAGGTGCTGGGCTGGCTGGCGCCGCCGCCTGGGCCGGGACAGACTGACATGGACACGAGCTCCAGGGAGGCAGCCCCGTGAAGTACGGCATGCGAGAGCGCCTGAGTGGCGCGGTGATCCTGATCGCCCTGGCGGTGATCTTCGTGCCCATGCTGTTCGACGAGCCGGCGCCGCGCAGTGAGCGTCCCGAGCCGACCCAGCGTATCGAGCCGCCCATCGAGGTGGAGCGTCACGACGTGCCGGAGCCGGTGCCGCCGGCCAGCCTGGACGCCGACGAGGAGGTCTCGGAGGTGCAGGAAGCAGCGGAGGTAGCACCGATCGAGCCAGTGCCGGACGATGCCGCGGAGGCGTCGGCCGAGGCCGGTGACGAGGCCTCCTCCGATGCCGCCCTGGACCCCATCGCCGAGCTGGCCCGGGCCGCCGACGAGCGCATGGCCCGGTCTTCCGGGGACGAGTCGGACACCGACGCCGGGGCGGAGGGCGAGGCGGCCGCGTCCGGCGGCGACTGGGCGGTGCAGGTCGGCAGCTTCGGCCAGGCCGACAACGCCGAGCGCCTGCTTGGCCAGTTGCGCGAGGAGGGCTTCGATGCCTTCACCCGGCCGCGCGACGATGACCTCACCACCGTCTACGTGGGCCCCTTCGGCAGCGCCGAGGAGGGCGAGCGTGCCGTCGCCGAGGTCAAGTCGCGGGCCAACCTCCAGGGCCTGCTGGTGCGAGTGAGGGAGTGATGGCCCTGACCTGGCTCGACTGGCTGTTCATCGCGCTGCTAGCGGTCACCGGCATCACCGGCCTGCTGCGCGGGCTGGTGCGCGAGGCGCTGGGGCTGGCGGCCTGGATCGTCGCCCTGCTGGCGGCCCGGGTGTTGGCGCAGCCGCTGGCCGACCTGCTGGCCGGGGTGATCGACAGTCCCGATGGCCGCCTGGTGCTGGCCTTCGTGCTGGTCATCCTGGGCGTGGTGCTGGCCTGCGGCATCGTCATCCGCCTGGTGCAGGCCGCCGTGGAGTGGGTCGGCATGGGCCTGGTCAACCGCCTGCTCGGCGCCGCCTTCGGCGTGGCCAAGGGGGCCGCCATCCTGGTGCTGGTGACCATCGTGATCGGCCTCACCCCGCTGGCCCGGCTCGAGGCGTGGCAGGAGGCGACGCTGCGCCCGCCCCTTGAGCAGCTGCGCGACTGGGCGGTGAGCCAGTTCGAGGCCTGGGACGGCCGCATCCCCGAGGCGCCCGCCTCCCTGGAGGCGGTCCTTCCCGGCGATGGCGAGGCGGACGCCGTCGCCGACCCCTGACGAATGCGTCGCGGCGGCCCGGCGTCGCCCGACCCCCTGTAAGCAAGCTCAAGGCAAGCGAGGTAAGGTGGAATGTGCGGTATCGTGGGCCTGATGGCCAAGCAGGCGGTGAACCAGGGCATCTATGACGCCCTGACGGTGCTCCAGCATCGCGGACAGGATGCCGCCGGCATGATGACCTGGCATGAGGGCCGCTTCCTGCTGCGCAAGAGCAACGGGCTGGTGCGGGACGTCTTCCACACCCGCCATATGGCGCGCCTCAAGGGCAACCTGGGCATCGGTCACGTGCGCTATCCCACCGCCGGCTCTTCCAGCGAGGCGGAGTCGCAGCCCTTCTACGTCAATTCGCCCTACGGCATCAGCCTGGCCCACAACGGCAACCTGACCAACTCCGAGCAGCTCAAGCAGGAGCTGTTCTCCTCCGACCTGCGCCACATCAACACCAGTTCGGACTCCGAGGTGCTGCTCAACGTCTTCGCCCACGAGCTCGGCAAGCAGGGCCTGCACCTCTCCCCGGGCGACGTCTTCGACGCGGTGCGTCGCGTGCATCGTCGCTGCCAGGGGGGCTATGCCGCGGTGGCGATCATCAACGGCGTGGGGCTGGTCGCCTTCCGCGACCCCCACGCCATCCGCCCGGTGGTGTTCGGTACCCGCGACGAGGGCGCCGGCCAGGAGGTGATGATCGCCTCGGAGTCGGTGGCCCTCGACGTGGGCGGCTTCGAGCTGCACCGCGACCTCGCCCCGGGGGAGGCGATCCTCGTCGACATGGACGGCGAGATCCATACCCAGCAGTGTGCCGACGCGCCGCGCCTGGCGCCCTGCATCTTCGAACACGTCTACCTGGCTCGCCCCGACTCCATCCTCGACGGCGCCTATGTCTACGGCACCCGCATGCAGATGGGGCGCAAGCTCGGCGATCGCATCCAGAGCGAATGGCCGGAGCATGACATCGACGTGGTGATCCCGATCCCCGACACCTCGCGCACCTCGGCGCTGGAGCTCGCCCAGCACCTGGGGGTGACCTACCGCGAGGGGTTCATGAAGAACCGCTACATCGGGCGCACCTTCATCATGCCCGGCCAGACCCAGCGCAAGAAGTCGGTGCGCCAGAAGCTCAACGCCATCGGCATCGAGTTCAAGGGCAAGAACGTGCTGCTGGTGGATGACTCCATCGTGCGCGGCACCACCTGCAAGCAGATCATCCAGATGGCCCGGGAGGCCGGAGCGCGCAAGGTCTACTTCGCCTCCGCCGCGCCGCCGGTGCGCTACCCCAACGTCTACGGCATCGACATGCCGGCGGCCGGCGAGCTGATCGCCCACGGCCGCAGCGAGGCCGAGGTGGGCGAACTGATCGGCGCCGACCGCATCTTCTACCAGGACCTCGAGGACCTGAAGAGCGCCTGCCGGGAGGTCAACCCCAACCTCGATGCCTTCGACTGCTCGGTGTTCGACGGCAACTATGTCACCGGCGACATCGACGACGCCTACCTGACGGCACTGGAGGCCTCGCGCAACGACGACGCCAAGCAGCAGCAGAGCGCCGGGGACCACGCCCTGGTGGGCACCCACAATCTCGACGACGACATCGAGGACTGAGGCCGCCAATGGATCCGCAATCACCTCTTGAGCCCGACTGGGCGCTCTCGACCCTGGCGATCCGCGCCGGCCACGAGCGCACTACCGAGCAGGAGCACGCCGAGCCGATCTTCCCCACCTCGAGCTTCGTCTACGGCAGCGCCGCCGAGGCGGCGGCCAAGTTCGGTGGCGACGAGCCCGGCAACATCTACTCGCGCTTCACCAACCCCACGGTGCGCACCTTCGAGCGGCGCCTGGCGGCGCTCGAGGGCGGTGAGCGCTGCGTGGCCACCAGCTCCGGGATGGCGGCGATCCTCGCCACGGCGCTGGCACTGCTGCAGAGCGGCGACGAGATCGTCGCCTCGCGCTCGCTGTTCGGCTCCACGGTGAGCCTGTTCGACAAGTACCTGGGCAAGCTGGGCATCGTCACCCGCTACGTCGAGCTCTCCGACCTCGATGCCTGGGAGGCGGCGATGACGCCGGCCACCCGGCTGCTGTTCGCCGAGACGCCCTCCAACCCGCTCTCCGAGGTGGTCGATATCGCGGCGCTCGCCGAGATCGCCCGGCGTCACGGGGCCTGGCTGGCCATCGACAACTGCTTTCTGACCCCGGCGCTGCAGCGTCCCCTGGACCTGGGGGCGGACCTGGTGATCCACTCCGCCACCAAGTACCTGGACGGGCAGGGCAGGGCGATCGGCGGCGCCGTGGTGGGGCCGGACCGCGAGCTCGAGGAGGTGTTCGGCGTGGTGCGCACCTGCGGTCCTTGCCTGAGCCCCTTCAACGCCTGGATCTTCACCAAGGGGCTCGAGACCCTGGCGCTGCGCATGCGTGCCCACTGCGACAACGCCCAGCGACTGGCCGAGTGGCTCGAGGCCCATCCGGCGGTGGCGCGGGTGCACTACAGCGGCCTGGCCAGCCACCCCCAGCACGCCCTGGCCGCCCGCCAGCAGCGCGGCTTCGGGGCGGTGATCGGGGTCGAGGTCAGGGGCGGTCGCGAGGCGGCCTGGTCGGTGATCGATGCCACCCGGCTGCTCTCCATCACCGGCAACCTGGGCGACGTGAAGAGCACCATCACCCATCCCGCCACCACCACCCACGGCCGGCTCTCGGCGGAACAGAAGGCCGCCGCCGGCATCAATGAGGGGCTGATCCGGGTGGCGGTGGGCCTGGAGGAGATCGAGGATATCCGCCGCGACCTGGCGCGGGGCCTCGACGCCCTGGCCTGAGCGACGCGCGTTGCCCCTGCCGCGTTTCCGACCACCACGGCGTCCTTGCATGTGGTTTTTTCCGAACGGTTGGTTCGGCATTATTCATCGGATTCGAAAGGTCGCCTCGGTTAGGCTTTAACCATTGCCGAGAGAGGGGAGAGACCATGTGGCGTAACACCAGCGAGGGTTGGGGAGTCGTCAGCATCCTGCTGCACTGGATCCTGGCGCTGGCCATCGTCGGCCTCTTCGTGCTGGGCTGGTGGATGACCGGGCTGGGCTACTACGACCCCTGGTACAACCTGGCCCCCTGGTGGCACCGCTCGCTGGGCATGCTGGTGCTCTTCGCCACCCTGGCGCGGCTCGCCTGGCGACTGGCCAACCCGACCCCGCGGGCCCTGGGCCAGCGGCTCGAGCGCATCGCCGCCCACCTCGGCCACCTCGCCCTCTATGGGCTGATGCTGGCGGTGCTGGTCAGCGGCTACCTGATCTCCACCGCCGACGGTCGCGGCATCAGCGTCTTCGACTGGTTTACCGTGCCCGCCCTGATCAGCGGTCTGCCCAACCAGGAGACCCTGGCCGGCGAGGTGCACTGGTATGCCGCCCTGGCCCTGATGGTGCTGTCCGCAGGACATGCCGCCGCGGCGTTCAAGCACCACCTGATCGACCGCCATCCGGTGCTGATCCGGATGCTCGATCCCCGGGTGGGCCGCCGCTGAGCTCCCCCCATACTTCGATCACACCCGCAAGGAGAGACCCCGATGCTCAAGAAGACCGCCATCGCCGCCGCCCTGAGTGCCACCGCCCTGGTCGGCGTCGGCCAGGCCCAGGCCGACGACTACGTCATCGACACCGAGGGCCAGCACGCCTTCGTGCAGTTCAAGATCAACCACCTGGGCTACTCCTACATCCTCGGCAGTTTCGAGGCGTTCGAGGGCAGCTTCCACTACGATCCGCAGGACCTCGAGGCCTCCAGCGCCGAGGTGGAGGTGCAGGTCGACAGCCTCAACACCAACCACGCCGAGCGCGACAAGCACTTCCTCAGCGATGACTTCCTGGATGCGGCCGAGTACCCGACGGCTACCTTCGAATCCACCGGTTTCGAACCGAAAGGCGACGACGAGGGCGTGTTGACCGGAGACCTCAGCCTGCACGGCGAGACCCGCGAGATCGAGATGCCCGTCACCCTGATGGGCGAGGGCGAGGACCCCTGGGGCGGCTATCGTGCCGGCTTCGAGGGCAGCACCAACCTGACCCTGGCCGACTTCGGGATCGACATGAGCGACTTCCCCGAGGTGATGCACGAGCTCGAGCTCTACGTCACCTTCGAGGGTGTTCGCCAGTAAGCCCTGCGGGACCCTTCGTCTCACGCAAAAGAACCGCTCCCGGCCTCGGCTGGGAGCGGTGCCTTGCGTTTGGGGGGAGGTGGTCTCCCCTCGGAGGCAGGCCAGGGTCTCGGCCTGCCGCTTCCTCAGCGACCCGAGTAGAGGACCGCCTCGGGGAAGTGTCGCCGCAGCATGCGGTTCTGGAACGCATCCACGAAGCGGCTGTTGATGATGATGATGAAGCGCTCGAAGGGGCGCGTCTCGTCGAGCTGCCGGATGCCGTCGACGCTGTGGAAGACGCGGTCGTCGCGCAGGTGGAGCACCTCGCCCGGGGCCAGCGTGGCGTTGGCGATGGGCTGCCGGCCGGCCTTGTCGGCATAGAGGTGGTTCTCGGCACCGGTGACGTTCTCGCGGTTGACCACCATGATGCTCAGCGCCTTGCAGCCGTCGGCGTGGATGCCCTGGCCCTGGAGAGGATCCACCTGGCCCTCGCCGCGCACGCCGGTGATCTGCATCAGGATCGGCTCGCCCGGGGCGATGTTCCAGAGCGCCGCCCAACCCCGCACGAACGCCTTGACGTCTGCCCGGGCCAGGAAGGCATCGGTCAGCGGCTCGTAGTAGCGCAGCCGGTCTGCCATGCTCTCGGCATCGTTGAAGCTGCCCCCCTGGGCCATGGGGCATTCGCCCATGCTTTCAACGCCACCCGTCGGCGTCAGGGCCAGCCACGACATGCGCTTCCAGCGCCGGTTCACGTAGGGGTCCCGCGGCAGATCATCCAGAAAGCCCTGCCAGGCCGCCAGGTCGATGCGCTCACGCACGTCGGCCAGGCTCCAGTCCTGGCGCGCCAGGTCGTCATGCACCACGGGCGGCCAGTAGTCGGCCTCCGGCGCCAGGGGAAGGGAGCTGATGCCGTAACCATGCTTGAGGATGTCGAGTTTCATCGTCGTTCTCCTGAGAAACGGGCCCTCGGGCCCAGGGTGGCCGGCGGGATGCCGGCCTTCGGATCGCCGCCGGTCCGGTAACGTCCTGTGACGTTGCGTAACCGGAGGTGGCGACGAGGTTCCAGTGTAGGTTCATCCCCCGAGACCCGGCGAAGTAGGCGTTATGCAGGAACGCGACGATGAGATACTCTCCTTGTCGTGTAGGAGGTTTGCCATATACCGCGCCTGACCGTGTCGCCGCCCGGTCACCGCCCTGACGAGAGCCGGAATGAGTGGACCCGAATCCCGCCTCAGGCACTGGCTGAGACATTGTCGTTCCTTTGATCCGCCCCGCGACAGCGCTCGCGTTGGGGAGGCGCCCGCCGCCTCGGGCGAGGTGGAGCGCGTCCGTCGCCAGTACCTCGAGAGCGAGCAGCGTTTCCGCGCCCTGCTCGAGAGCCTTCCCAAGGTGGCGGTGCAGGGCTACGACCGGCATCGCCGGGTGATCTACTGGAACGCGGCCAGCACGCGGCTCTACGGCTACGACGCCGAGGAGGCGCTGGGGCGAACCCTGGAGGAGCTGATCATCCCGGCCTCCATGCGCGACGGGGTGATCGCGGCGCATCGCGCTTGGGTGGAGGAGGGGGTGGAGATCCCTGCCGAGGAGCTGGAACTGCGCCACCGCAGCGGCGAGCGGGTGCCGGTCTTCTCCCACCACGTCATGCTCAACGAGCACACCGACGAGCCGCTGATGTTCTGCGTCGACGTCGACCTCTCGGACCAGAAGCGCGCCCACCGCGAGCTGGACTTCGCCAGGCGCTTCGACCGCCTGACCCACCTGCCCAACCGCGAGACCTTCGAGGAGCGGCTCAGCGAGGCGATGGAGGATTGCCGCCAGCAGGGCAGCCTGCTGGTGCTGGTCTACCTGGATGTCGATCGCTTCGTGGAGATCAACGACGCCCTCGGCTACGAGCATGGCGACCAGCTGCTGGTGCAGCTGGCCACCCGGCTCGGCGAACGGCTGCGCGCGTCGGACCTGATGTCCCGGGTCTCCGGCGACGAGTTCCTGCTGGCCTTCCCCGGGGTGGCCCACCAGGAGGACATCTCGCGCCTGGTGCTCAAGGTCCACGAGGTGCTGAGGGCCCCCTTCAGCCTGGAAGAGACCATGCGCAAGCTGACCGCCTGCCTGGGGGTCAGCGTCTTCCCCGACAACGGCGAGAGCGCCGCAGAGCTGATCCGCAATGCCGACGTGGCCAAGAACCGGGCCAAGCTCAAGGGGCGCGGGCAGCTGCTCTACTTCGACCAGCGCCTCCACGACGAGCTGCTCTACCAGCACCGCCTCTCCGACCGCCTCGAGCGTGCTCTGGATACTGGCGAGCTGAGGCTGCACTACCAGCCGCAGGTCTCGGCGGCCAGCGGTCGGGTCGAGAACCTCGAGGCGCTGCTGCGCTGGTTTCCCGCCGAGGGGCCGCCGGTCTCCCCGGCCGAGTTCATTCCCCTGGCGGAGCGCTCCGGCCTGATCCATCGTATCGGCGACTGGGTGATGGAGGAGGCCTGTCGCCAGCGTGCCGCCTGGCGCCAGGCGGGCGTGGAGCTGGAGCGCATCGACATCAACTTCTCCGGCAGCCAGATCAACGGGCCCGAGCTCTTCGCCCGCCTCGACGACTGCCTGCGGCGCTACGGCCTGGGCCCCCGCGACATCGGCCTCGAGCTGACCGAGAACGTGCTGATCGAGGCCGACGAGCGGGTCCTGGAGGGGCTGCGTCGGCTCCACCATTGCGGCTTCCGGATCGCCATCGACGACTTCGGCACCGGCTACTCCTCGCTCTCCTACCTCAAGCACTTCCCGGTCACGGCGCTGAAGATCGACCGCGCCTTCGTGCGCGATGCGCCCGAACGGCCCGAGGATCGGGCCATCATGGAGGCCACCGTCTTCATCGGTCACCGGCTGGGCCTGGAGGTGGTCGCCGAGGGGGTGGAGAACGCCGAGCAGCTGGCGCTGCTGCGAGAGATGCGCTGCGACCTGGTGCAGGGCTACTACTTCTTCGCCCCCATGGGGGCGGGCGAGATCGAGCGCCTGCTGGCCGGTCTGTCGGCCACCCCGCCCAACCACTCCTGCTGAGGGGCGCGCCATTCTGGCGTAGAATCTCGCCCTTATCCTTCGTCAGGAGCCCGCGTGACTCGACCCGACCGTCCCGATTCCCTCGGCATCACCCTGTGGCGCCAGACCTGGCCCATGGCCATCGGCGTGCTGGCGCTGCTCGGCTTCCAGCTGGTGGACAGCGCCTTCATCGCGCGGTTGGGCACCGCGCCGCTGGCCGCCCAGTCCTTCACCTTCCCGCTCTCCTTTCTGATCATCGGCGTCCAGGTGGGCATGGGCATCGCCATCGCCGCGCTGGTCTCCCGGGCCCTGGGGGCCGGGGAGCAGGGCCGGGCGCGGCGCCTGGGCAGCCTGGTGCTGCTGCTGGGGGCGGGGGTCATCGCGGCGCTGGTCGTCGTGCTGTGGGCGCTGCAGGGGCCGGTGTTCGCCGCGCTGGGCGCCGATGCCCCGGCGCGCGAGCTGATCCGTGCCTACTGGGCGCCCCAGCTGCTCGCCGCCTGGCTGGGGGCGGTGCTCTACTTCGGCTACAGCCTGTTCCGGGCCCACGGCAACACCCGGCTGCCGGGCACCATGATGGTGGTGACGAGCCTGGTGAACCTGGCCCTCGACCCGCTGCTGATCTTCGGCGTGGGCCCCTGGGAGGGGCTCGGGCTTCCCGGCGCGGCCTGGGCCACGGCTGTCGCCTTCGGGGCGGGGCTGGCGGTGGTGGGGCGGCGACTGCGCCAGAGCGACTGGCTGACGTCCAGCGGGCTCTCGGCCGAGCTCGAGGCCTCGGCGCGCCCCTTCGCCGGCATCGCGGGGCCCGCCATGGTCAGCCAGCTGATGCCGCCGCTGGCGGCGATGCTGGCCATCGCCGTGGTGGCGAGCCTCGGCGAGGCCCAGGTGGCGGCCTGGGGGCTTGCCAGTCGCCTGGAGACACTGTCGCTGATGCTGGTGCTGGCGATGACCATGTCGCTGCCGCCCTGGCTGGGGCGCTGCTACGGTGCGGGCGACTGGGACCAGGTGCATCGCCTGATGCGCCTGGCGCTTCGGTTGATCGTGGCCTGGCAGCTGGCACTGGGGCTGGTGATGGCCGTCGCCGCGTCCTGGGTGGCCCAGGTGCTCTCCGGCAACCCCGAGGTGCGCGACGATCTGGCGCTACTGATCCGCTTCCTGCTGCCCAGCTACGCGGCGCTGGGGGTGTGCATGATCGTGGTGTCGGCGGGCAATGCCCTGGGCTGGCCGCTGCGGGCGATGTTGATGTCGGGGGCGCGCCTCTTCGTCTTCTACCTGCCGTGCCTGGCGCTGGGGGCCTGGCTCGGCGGGCTGGTCGGGCTCGCCGCCGGGGCGGCCGTCGGCAACCTGCTGGCGGGGCTCGCCGCCTGGCGCGTGCTACGGCGCATCCTGGCGAGCCCGCGCCGTCGCCCGGCGGCGGCGATGACCTGAGGCCTGGCGCGACGCTTCAGGCGTGGTGCAGCTCCTGGCCGCCGTCGGAGAAGCCCGGGGGGGTGTTGGCGCTGACGATGACGCACTCCGCCTCGCCGAGGTTGCGGAAGCGATGGGGCAGGCGCGAGTCGAAGTAGTAGGCGTCCCCCTCCCTGAGCACCTCGCTCTCGCCGTTGACGGTGATCTCGATCTCGCCGGCCACCACCACGCCGCCTTCCTCGCCCTCGTGCTCCAGCATCTCCTCCCCCGTATCCGCCCCCGGGGGGTAGCGCTCGTGGATGATAGAGATGGCGCGTTCCGGGCGCCGCGCCGCCACCAGGCGAAAGGAGAGCCGGCCGTCGCCGATCTCGGTGAGCTCCTCGGCGCGATAGAAGGCCTTCGGGGCGCTGGGCTCGTCGCCGGCGAAGAAGGCGCTGATCGACACCGGCAGGGCGTCAAGGATCTTCTTCAGCGAGCTCACCGAGGGGCTGACGCTGTTTTGCTCGATCAGCGAGATGGTGCTGTTGGTCACGCCGGCGCGCTTGGCCAGCTCGCGCTGGGAGAGCCCGCGCACCAGGCGCAGCTGGCGCAGCCGGCCCCCGACGTCGAATCCGCTTTCCGCTTGCATGGCACTTCCTGTCAAGAAAACTGCACGTATGATACCCATTGGCGGCCTCGCCGATAAGGGTGGGAGGATCGCGCGATGGCGGCTTGACCCGCGTCATGACAATGACTTGCGTTGGCGTTCGGCGTGGCACCGGGCGGCGGCGTCAGGCATCATGAGGGCACGAGAAGGAGGCCCGCATGATCCCGCAACACGACCTCACCGGCCTGATCCTGGCCGGCGGCCAGGGGCGCCGCATGGGCGGCGTCGACAAGGGGCTGGTGCCCTTCGCCGGCAGGCCGCTGGTGGCCCATGTCCGCGAGCGCCTGGCGGGCGGGGTCGGCGAGCTGCTGGTCAATGCCAATCGCAGCCAGGACGCCTACGCCCCCTATGCCGACCGCGTGATCGAGGATGCCGAGGGCGGCTACCAGGGCCCGCTGATGGGCATCTACAGCGGCCTGCGCGCGGCCCGTACCCCCTGGCTTGTGGTGGTGCCCTGCGACACGCCGGCGCTGCCCGCCGACCTGGTCAGGCGCCTGGTGGAGGCCATCGGCGACGCCGATATCGCGGTGGCCGCCGATGGCGAGCGCCTGCACCCGGTGGTGGCGCTGATCCGCACCGCCCTGGCCGACGACCTGGCCGCCGCCCTGGCCGAGGGCGAGCGCAAGATCGACCGCTGGTATGCCCGTCACGCCTGGGTGCGGGTCGACTTCGCCGCGGGCCCCGCCGCCTTCGCCAACCTCAACACCGACGACGAGAAGCGCCGCCTGGAGCGCTCCCTCGCCGAGGAGCCCGTCAACCGATGAGCGAGCCCGTCGCCACCCTGTCGCTCGACGCTAGCCTGCCGCTGCTGGGCATCGCCGCCTGGAGCGGCACCGGCAAGACCACCCTGCTCGAGGCCCTGCTGCCTCGCCTGCGGGCGCGCGGCCTGCGGGTGGCGGTGATCAAGCACGCCCATCACGCCTTCGACGTCGACCAGCCTGGCAAGGACAGCCATCGGTTACGCCAGGCCGGCGCCAGCCCCATGCTGGTGGCCTCCCGCTCTCGGCTGGCGCTGATGATGGAGACCCCAGACCAGCCGGAGGCGGATCTCGAGGCGCTGCTCGCCATGGTGGCCCCCCAGCGGCCTGACCTGGTGCTGGTGGAGGGCTTCAAGGCCTGGCCTTTGCCCAAGCTGGAGCTCCACCGTCCGGCACTGGGCAAGGCCCTGCGAGCGAACGAGGATGCCTGGGTGCGCGCCGTGGCCACCGATGCCCCCCTGGCCCTGCCCGAGGGAGTCGAGGCGCTCGACCTCAACGACCTCGACGGCCTGACCGAGTGGGTCGCCGCCTGGCCGGCGCGCTGGTCCGCCGAGCGCCACCCCCGCTCGGTGGGCCTGCCGGGGGAGGCGAGTCCCTCATGAGCCTCTCCTGCTTCGAACTGGGCGAGCGCATGCTGCCCGTTGAGGAAGCCCGCGCCGCGGTGCTTGCGCTGGTTGCGGGGCCGCTGCCCGCGGAGCCTGTGGCGCTCGCCGCGCTGCGCGGCCGGGTGCTGGCCGAGGATGTGCTCTCGCCCATCGACGTGCCCCAGAACACCAACGCCGCCATGGACGGCATCGCCCTGGCCTGGCCCGAGGCGGGGCCGCCCGACGAGGGGTTCCGGCGGGTGGTGGAGATCGTCGCCGGCCACGGCGCCGGGCGCCCCCTGGCCGCCGGCGAGTGCGCCGGCATCACCACCGGGGCGCCGCTGCCCACAGGCGCCGATACCGTGATCATGCGCGAGCAGCTGCACCCCGAGAGCGGTGCCGACGGCGAGGTGTGGGTGCGGGTCGAGCACCCCGAGCGGGTGCGCCGGGGCCAGAACGTGCGCCGCGCCGGCGAGGACATCGCCCGCGGCGCCGTGGCGCTGTCCGCCGGCACTCGCCTGGGCGCCGCCGAGCTGGGCCTGCTGGCCTCCCTGGGCGCGCCCCGCGCCACGGTGGTGCGTCGCCCCCGGGTGGTGCTCTTCTCCACCGGCGACGAGGTCACCGCCCCCGGTGAGCCGCTGCCCGCCGCCGGCATCTATGATGCCAATCGCTTCGCGCTGAGGGCGCTGGTGGAGGAGCACGGCGGCGAGGTGCTCGACCTCGGCATCCTGCCCGACCGCCGCGACGCCATCGCCGAGGCCCTGGCCCGGGCCGCCGCCGAGGCCGACCTGGTGCTCTCCAGCGGCGGGGTCTCGGTGGGGGATGCCGACCACACCCGGGCGGCACTGGCCGCCCAGGGGGAGCTCGGCTTCTGGAAGATCGCCATCCGCCCCGGGCGGCCGCTCGCCTGCGGCCGGCTCGGCGAGAGGGGCGTGCCCTTCCTGGGCCTGCCCGGCAACCCGGTGGCCAGCCTGGTCACCTTCCTGCAGTTCGCCGCGCCGCTGCTGGCGCGGCTGCAGGGGCGCGACGGTGCCTGGCCGCGGCGCCTCTCGGCCATCGCCGAGGGGCCCCTGCGCAGTCGCGAGGGGCGCGTCGACTACCTGCGCGGCGTCTTCCGCGACGACGGCGAGGGCCGCCTGATGGTGCGTGAGACCGGCGCCCAGGGCTCGGGCATCCTCTCCTCCATGGTCCAGGCCAACTGCCTGATCGAGATCGCCGACGCCCGCGGCGCGGTGGCGGCGGGCGAGGCCGTCACCATCCAACCCCTGTTCCGACTGCCATGAGGTGCCGTTTCCCATGTCCCTGACCCATCTCAATGCCCGCGGCGAGGCCCACATGGTCGACGTCGCCGACAAGCACGAGAGCCGGCGCGAGGCGACGGCCTCCGGGCGCATCCATATGCGCCCGGAGACCCTGGCCCTGCTCGCCGAGGGCGGCCTGCCCAAGGGCGACGTGCTGGCCACCGCGCGCATCGCCGGCATCCAGGCCGCCAAGCGCACCCATGAGCTGATCCCGCTGTGCCACGCCCTGGCCCTGTCGAAGGTGACCGTCGACTTCCGCCTCGAGGAGGCCGAGGGCTATGTCGAGGTGACCGCCAGCTGCCGCCTCAACGGCCGCACCGGCGTGGAGATGGAAGCGCTCACGGCGGTCTCGGTGGCCTGCCTGACCCTCTACGACATGTGCAAGGCGGTGGACAAGTCGATGGAGATCGGCGCCATCCACCTCGACACCAAGCGCGGCGGGCGCTCCGGCGACTACCGCCGCGAGGCCGCCGCGCCGCGTCCGGCGCCCATCGTCACCGGCGAAGGGCAGGCGGGGGAGGTGAGCCTGGGCAGCCGCTGCGACATCGCCTCGCCCTGCATCCGCGTCAAGTGCCTGGCCGAGCTGCGCGAGCGGCTCGGCATCGGCGAGGTGAACGTGCCCCTGGACAGTCTCGAGCGCCAGGACGTGGCCGGCCTCAAGGCCGCCCTCAAGGCCCTGGATCCGCGCTTCTCGCGCCTCGACGAGGGGCGGGTGCTGTGTGCCGTCAACCAGGTGATGGCCGGGGATGCGACTCCGGTGACCAACGAGGACGAGGTCGCCTTCTTTCCGCCGGTGACGGGGGGCTAGCCATGATCCGCGTCCAGCAGGAACCCTTCGATGCCGGCGAGGAGCAGCGTGCGCTGCTCGCCGGGCGCACCGATATCGGCGCCGTGGTCAGCTTCACCGGCCTGGTGCGCGACTTCAACGAGCGCCCCGAGGTCACGGCCCTGAGCCTGGAGCACTACCCGGGGATGACCGAGGCGGCCCTCGAGGCGATCGTCGACGAGGCCCGGCTGCGCTGGCCCCTCGACGGGGTGAGCGTGATCCATCGGGTTGGACGCCTGGCTCCGGGAGACCCTATCGTACTGGTGGTGGTTGCCAGCGCGCATCGCCGCGCGGCCTTCGAGGCCTGCGACTTCATCATGGACTACCTCAAGACGCGTGCCCCCTTCTGGAAGAAGGAGCACGCCAGCGACGGCGACTACTGGGTGTCGGAGCGCGACAGCGACCACGCCGATGCCCGCCGCTGGGAACCCTGACACGGGAGACAACCCCATGACGACCCTGCCTCGCGAACTGATCGACGACTTCGGCCGCCGGGTGAACTATGTGCGCATCTCGGTCACCGACCGCTGCGACTTCCGCTGCGTCTACTGCATGAGCGAGGAGATGACCTTCCTGCCCCGGGCCCAGGTGCTGACCCTGGAGGAGCTGGCCCTGGTGGCCCGCGCCTTCGTGGAGCTGGGCGTCGAGAAGGTTCGCCTCACGGGCGGCGAGCCGCTGGTGCGACGGGACATCGACACCCTGGTGGAGCAGGTCGGCGGCCTCGAGGGGCTCAAGGACTTCGCCATGACCACCAACGGCGCGAGCCTGCCCAAGTACGCCCGCAGGCTGCGTGACGGCGGGCTCAGGCGGCTCAATATCAGCCTCGATTCGCTGGATCCCGAACGCTTCCGTCGGCTGACCCGCACCGGCGATCTCGCCCGGGTGATCGATGGCATCCACGCGGCTCGCGAGGCGGGCTTCGAGCGCATCAAGCTCAACGCGGTGATCCTCAAGGGTCGCAATGACGACGAGGTGCTCGACCTGGTCGACTTCGCCCGGGACGAGGGGCTCGACATCAGCTTTATCGAGGAGATGCCGCTGGGGGATGTCTCCGACCACAGCCGCGCCGAGACCTACTGCTCCAGCGACGAGGTGCAGGCGATGATCGAGGCGCGCTACCCGCTCACCCCCACCACGGAAACCACGCCGGGACCCTCGCGCTATTTCCGCATGGCCGGCAGCGACTCCCGGATCGGCTTCATCTCGCCCCACAGCCACAACTTCTGCGCCAGCTGCAACCGGGTTCGGGTCACCGTGGAGGGGCGCCTGCTGCTGTGTCTGGGCAACGAGCACTCGGTGGACCTGCGCCGTGTGCTGCGTGCCAATCCCGGTGACATCGAGGCGCTCAAGCATGCCATCGTCGCGGCCATGCCGCTCAAGCCCGAGCGTCATCACTTCTCCACCGACGGCGATGTGCAGGTGGTTCGCTTTATGAACATGACCGGCGGCTGAGCTAGAGCGGCTCCGTCTTCCGGTCTCGTCGACGGCGCCTTCGGGCGCCGTTTCTCGTTCCTCCCGCCGGGGAAAGGCATCGAATTATTCGCAGGTTTCGGCGAAAAAAACGATGACACCTTCCTTGCCAATTAGGGGTGGCCGCATATACTTTTGCTGATGCAACCCCATAAAACCGTCTCGTAAAAAAATTCGGCTCAGGAGGGACTGATGTCCAACGACACCCTGGAGCGCATCGCTCGCAACAAGAACGTGGCCCGCGCCGCGGCACGCCAACTCAGCATGGAACAGCTGCACAAGCTCGCCGAGGTGATCGAGGAGGTCATCGAGCTGAAGAAGGACGAGGAACGCCAGCGCCGCGAGGAAGAGGCCGAGAAGGAGCGCAAGCGCTCCGAGATCCTCGAGGCGATCAACGAGGCGGGACTCTCGGTGGACGACCTGGTGGAGGAACCGCCGCGCCGCAAGCGCGGACGTCCGCCCAAGAACGCCAGCAAGGCGTAACCCATTCCCGCCGTCCTGTCGCGTCAGGCGTGGTGATGGCACCCGACATGACCGTCGTGAAAAAGCCGCTCCGGGGGGCGGCTTTTTCACGTCAGTCGGCGGCCAATCGGCGGGTCATCCCGGATCGCTGATGGCGGGCATCTCCACCGCCAGCAGCTGCAGGTGGATCTCGGGCAGGCGCCGCAGGTGCTCGGCGAACCAACCGATCAGCCGCGGCTGCAGGGCCAGGCGCAGGTCGGCCAGGGTGTCGGCGGTGAGCTCGTCGAGCGCCGTGTCCAGCCAGTCGGCGAAGTCGTCCTCGTCGAATGCCGGCGCGTCGCCGACATCCAGCATCAGGCGACCGATGCGGGTCCAGCCACCCGCCTCGGTGGCGGCCACCGAGACCGCCAGGTAGAGGCTGCCGTGGCGGCCGCCTTCGTCGCGACGCCCGCCGAGCCCCGGCAGCGGCGCCACCGCGTCCTGGCTGACGATCACGGGCGGCTGGGGGTGGCGGGCTTCGAGGGCCAGGCCATCGCCGTCGAAGCGGATCAGGTCGCCGTTGAGAGGCGACAGCGGCGCCCGGATGCCGAGCCCCTCGGCGATCTCGCGGTGGGCCTGCTGGTGGCGCGGCTCGCCGTGCACCGGCAGCAGGTGGCGGGGGCGTACCCAGCCATAGAGGGTGCGCAGCTCCTCCCGGGCAGGGTGGCCGGAGGCGTGGAGCTCGGGGTGGTTGAACTCGTCGAGGATGGCGACCCCCAGGTGACGCAGGCCGGCCTTGAGGCGCTCGATCAAGAGCTCGTTGCCGGGGATCGCCTTGGCGGAGAAGATCACGCTGTCGCCGGGCCCCAGCTCCAGCGAGCGATGGCGCCCGCGGGCGAGACGCTGCAGGGCGGCGCGGGGCTCGCCCTGGCTGCCGGTGGCGATCACCAGCACCTCCTCGGGGGGCAGGTAGCCGAGGTCGCCGCTGGGCACCAGGGCCGGGAAGTCGTCCAGGTAGCCCAGGCCCCGGGCCACGGCCACCATGCGTTCCATGGAGCGCCCCATCAGGCTGACCCGGCGCCCGCAGCGCTCGGCGGCGCGGCCGATGGCCAGCACCCGTGCCAGGTTGCTGGCGAAGCAGGAGACCACCACGCGCCCCTCGCAGCGGGCGATGGTGTGCTCGAGCGCCTCGGCGACCTCGCCCTCGCTGCGCGACTCGCCCGGCAGCGGGGCATTGGTGGAGTCGCCCACCACCAGGTCCACCGGGGCGAGGGCGCGGAAGGTGGCAGGGTCGATCGGCGCCCCCAGCAGCGGGTCGGGGTCGAGCTTCCAGTCGCCGGTGTGCAGTACCCGGTGCTCGCCGGCGGTGATCAGCAGGGCGCAGCTCTCGGGGATGGAGTGGGGCACCGGCAGGAAGCGCAGGGTGAAGGGGGCCACCTCGATCGCCTCGCCGGGTTCGATCACCCGGATGGCGTCGGTGGTCAGGCCGCGCTCATGGAACTTGGCCCGCAGCAGGCCGGCGGCCAGCGGCGTGGCATGGATGGGACAGCCCCAGGTCGGCCACAGCCAGGCGGCCGCGCCGATATGGTCCTCGTGGCCATGGGTGATCACCAGCGCCCGGGGGACGATGCCCAGGGCATCGAGGCCGGCCTGGTTGGGCACCTGCAGCGGCGTGTCGGGCAGGTCCTGGCGGATCATCATGCCGCAGTCCACGGCGATCCAGGCCTCGTCCTCCCCCCGTGCCCCGAAACCGTAGAGGCTCAGGTTCATGCCGATCTCGCCGCAGCCGCCCAGCGGCAGGAAACGCAGGGGAGGGCGTTGGCGGGGGCGAATCTCGACTCGGGGCTTGTGCATCGCGGCGGGGGCGTCCTGGGACATGGTCGCCTCACTATACGGGATGCCCGCCGGCGCCCACAACGCGCGCCGCCGCGCAGGATGCCGGAAGCCGCTGTTTTCGCTACACTGTCGCCCGTCCCGAAGAGCCTGGAGCTTGACATGTCGCACTACTACCGCCTGGTGGTCTCCTGTCCCGATCGCGTGGGGATCGTCTCCCGCGTCTCCGGCTTCATCGCCGGCCACGGCGGCTCGATCACCGAGGCGAGCCAGCACTCCGACCTGGAGACGGGGCGCTTCTTCATGCGCTACGAGATCCTGGCCGACTCCATCGGCATGCCGCCCGAGGCCCTGCGTGAGGCCTTCGCGCCCATCGCCGAGGAGTTCGGGATGACCTGGGCGCTGACCGATACTCGAAACCGCCGGCGGGTGGTGCTGATGGTGTCGAAGGAGTCCCACTGCCTGGTGGACCTGCTCTACCGCTGGACCGCCGGCGAGCTCGACTGCGAGATCGCCGCGGTAATCTCCAACCACGAGGCTATGCGCGGCCTGGTGGAGTGGCACGGTGTTCCCTACCACCATGTGCCGGTGCCGGCCGACGACAAGCAGGCGGCCTTCGCCGAGGTGGAGCGCCTGGTCGAGGATGCACGCGCCGACTGCATCGTGCTGGCGCGCTACATGCAGATCCTGCCGCCGGCCCTGTGCGAGCGCCATGCCGGCCGGGTGATCAACATCCACCACAGTTTCCTGCCCAGCTTCGCCGGTGCCAAGCCCTACCACCAGGCCTACGAGCGCGGGGTCAAGCTGATCGGCGCCACCTGTCACTACGTCACTGCCGAGCTCGACGCCGGGCCGATCATCGAGCAGGACATCCACCGCGTCAGCCACTGCCACACCCCCGACGATCTGGTGCGCTTCGGCCGCGACGTGGAGAAGGCGGTGCTGGCCCGGGGGCTGCGCTGGCACCTGCAGGACCGCGTTCTGATCCACGGCAACAAGACCGTGGTCTTCGCCTGAGGCAGGGAGGTTCCGATGTCCTTCTCCGAGACGGTACTCGCTCCCTGGCTGCTGGTGGTGAGCGCGCTGCTGGCCTTCGGCCTGCTGGGCCTGGCGCTGGCCCAGCGCCCCTGGCGAGCACTGTTCGCCGACAGCGGCCTGCAGCACCGCTGGCTGGCCGCCAGCGTGGCGGTGCTGCTGATGTGGCAACTGCGCGCCCAGGCGGTGGACTGGTTGACCCTGCACCTGATGTTCACCGCACTGCTGGTGCTGGTGTTCAAGGCGCCCCTGGCGCTGCTCTCGCTGCTGATCGTCAACCTGGCGATGGTGGTGACCGGGCGGGTCGCCTGGCCGCTGCTCGGCGTCAACCTGCTGGTCACCGGGGTGATCCCCGCTCTGGTCATGGTGATCGTGTGGCGGCTGGTGGATCGCTTCCTGCCCGACAACCTGATGGTCTTCCTGTTCGTCTGCGGTTTCTTCGGCGCGGCCCTCTCGACCCTGGCCGCGGGCCTCGCCGCGGTGGGACTGATGCTGGGCGGCGCCAGCGACGCCCATGCCCTCTACCAGGCGTTGGAGTATGCCCGCTTCCTGCCGCTGCTGATGCCCTCCGAGGCGTTCATCACCGGCATGCTGATGAGCATCCTGCTGGTCTACCATCCGCACTGGGTGGCGACCTTCAACGATCATCGCTACATCGACACCAAGTAGGCCGCCCATGAGCGCCCCGTCCCCCGCCGCGCCGCCACGGCCTGCCCGTCGCGAGCTGCTGGAAGGCCCCATCGCCGCGACCCTGCTGCGCAAGACCCTGCCCGTCATCGGCGGCATGATCGCCCTGATGAGCTTCAACCTGGTGGATACCTGGTTTATCTCGCGCCTGGGCACCGAACCGCTGGCGGCGGTCTCCTTCACCTTCCCGGTCGTCTTCACCGTGATCAGCCTGGCGATCGGGCTGGGCATCGGCACCTCGGCGGTGGTGGGGCGGCGACTGGGACGCGGCGAGTTCGACGCCGTGCGCCGGCGCGCCACCGATGCCGCCCTGCTGGGCCTGGTGGTCGGCCTGCTGATGACCCTGCTCGGCCTGGCCACCCTCGAGCCGCTGTTCCGCCTGCTGGGCGCCGATGCGGTGCTGATGCCGCATATCCGCGACTACATGGGGGTCTGGTACTTCGGCGCCGCGGCGATGATCGTGCCGCGGGTGCTCAACAGCATCCTGCGGGCCCACGGCAACACCGCCACCCAGGGACTGATGATGGTGCTGGCCGCGCTGGCCAACGTGGTGCTGGACTGGTGGCTGATCTTCGGCGTCGGCCCCTTCCCGGCGCTCGGGGTGAGCGGGGCGGCACTCGCCACGGTGCTGAGCTGGGGCCTGATGGCGGTGGCCCTGCTCTTCCAGCGCGAGTTGCGCGGGGTGATCGACCTGGCCGGCCTCAGCGCAGCGGGACTGCTCGCCTCCTGGCGCGAGCTGGGCCGCATTGCCGGTCCGGCGGCCCTGACCAGTGTCTTCACGCCCCTGGCCATGGGGCTTCTGACCCGCATCGTCGCCGGCCACGGCCACGACGCCGTGGCCGCCTTCGGGGTCGGCACCCGCCTCGAGGCGATCGCCCAGATCGCCGTGCTCGGCCTCTCCATGACCCTCTCGCCGCTGGTCAGCCAGAACGCCGGTGCCGGCCAGTATGAGCGGGTGCGCCGCGCCATCCTCGGCTGCTTCGTGTTCGTGCTCGCCTGGCAGCTGCTGGTGTGGGGCCTGCTGCAGGGGCTCGCCCCCTGGCTGGTGGCCTCCTACGCCGAACGCGAGGCGGTGGGGGAGGTGCTGCGCATCTTCCTGTGGCTGGTGCCGCTGGGGCTGGGAGCCCAGGGGGTGGTGATCCTGGCGGTCTCCTCCTGCAATGCCCTGCACCGGCCGGCCCGGGCGATGCGCCTCTCGGTGGTGCGGCTCTTCGTGCTCAGCGTGCCCCTGGCCTGGCTGGGCGGCCGCCTTGCCGGGCCGACCGGCATCTTCGCCGGCATGCTCGCGGCCAACCTGCTGATGGCGCTGCTCGCCTGGTGGCAGACCCGGGTGCTGCTCTCCCGCTACATGGCACCGCGATAGCGGGCGGTTTTTCCCGCCCCGGGACTTGGCAGGGCGGCGCTTGTGGTCTACATTTGAAAAAAATGTAGACATTATCACCCCGTCACTCTTCAGGAGCCCGCCATGAGCCAGATCACCCCCGTCACCTGGGACGACCCCTTCCGCCTCGTCGACCAGCTCTCCGAGGAGGAGCGCATGGTCCACCAGACCGCCCGCGACTACTGTCAGGACAAGCTCCTGCCGCGGGTCCTGGAGGCCAACCGCCACGAGATCTTCCACCGCGAGATCATGAACGAGATGGGCGAGCTGGGGCTTCTGGGCGCCACCCTCGACGGCTACGACTGCGCCGGCCTCAACTACGTCAGCTATGGCCTGATCGCCCGCGAGGTGGAGCGGGTCGACTCCGGCTACCGCAGTGCCATGAGCGTGCAGTCGAGCCTGGTGATGTACCCCATCCACGCCTTCGGCAGCGAGGAGCAGCGCGAGAAGTACCTGCCGAGGCTTGCCAGCGGCGAGTGGGTGGGCTGCTTCGGCCTCACCGAGCCCGACCACGGCTCCGATCCCGGCGGCATGTCAACCCGCGCCACCCGCACCCCGGATGGCTGGCGCCTCAACGGCACCAAGACCTGGATCACCAACTCCCCCATCGCCGATCTCTTCGTGGTGTGGGCCAGGGACGACGAGGGGGTGATCAACGGCTTCATCCTCGAGAAGGGCATGAAGGGGCTCTCCGCTCCCAAGATCGAGGGCAAGTTCAGCCTGCGCGCCTCCATCACCGGCCAGATCGCCATGCAGGACGTGGAAGTCTCCGAGGCGCAGCGCCTGCCCCACGTCAAGGGACTCAAGGGGCCTTTCTCGTGCCTCAACCGTGCCCGCTACGGCATCGCCTGGGGGGCCATGGGCGCCGCCGAGGCGTGCTGGCACGCCGGGCGCGACTACACCCTGGAGCGCAAGCAGTTCGGCCGTCCCCTTGCCGCCAACCAGCTGATCCAGAAGAAGCTCGCCGACATGCAGACCGAGATCGCCCTGGGCCTGCAGGCGGCGCTGCGCGTCGGCCGCATGATCGACGACGGCCAACTGGTGCCGGAGGCGATCTCGCTGATCAAGCGCAACAACTGCGGCAAGGCGCTGGACATCGCCCGCGTCGCCCGGGACATGCACGGCGGCAACGGTATCAGCGACGAATACCATGTCATCCGCCATGTGATGAACCTGGAGGCCGTCAACACCTACGAGGGCACCCACGACGTCCACGCCCTGATCCTGGGCCGTGCCCAGACCGGCCTGCAGGCGTTTACCGGCTGAGCAGGTAGTCCGCATGATATGAGTCTATCGAGGGGCGCCGGGACCCCCCCGAAGGGGAGGTCCTACGCCAGGGACGGCGTCGGTAGCTACAGGGAGGTATTCACAGCGCCTCCCCGCAGGCTGGTTGCCGGATCAGCCCCGACTGAGGTGAGAGTGAGCAAGGAGCTCGAGATGAGCGGACCGCTGGATGGCATCACGGTGCTCGACATGTCGCGGGTGCTGGCCGGCCCCTGGGCGGGCCAGTTGCTCGCCGACCTGGGCGCCCGGGTGATCAAGATCGAGCACCCCCAGCGCGGCGACGACACCCGCGGCTGGGGGCCGCCGTGGCTCGCCGAGGAGGATGAGCGGGAGAGGGTCGCCGCCTACTACCTCTGCGCCAACCGCGGCAAGCACTCCCTGGCCGTGGACATCGCTACCCAGGAGGGCCAGGCGCTGGTGCGCCGGCTGGCCGCGGGGGCCGATATCCTGGTGGAGAACTTCAAGGTCGGCGGCCTGGCCCGATACGGCCTGGACTACGCCAGCCTGCACGCCGCGAACCCGCGGCTGATCGGCTGCTCCATCACCGGCTTCGGCCAGGATGGCCCCTACGCCCACCGCGCCGGCTACGATTTCATGATCCAGGCCATGGGCGGGTTGATGAGCCTGACCGGCGAGGCCGAGGCCATGCCCATGAAGACCGGCGTGGCGATCACCGACGTGATGACCGGCCTCTACGCCACCGTGGGCGTGCTGGCGGCGCTGCAGGAGCGGAGCCGTACCGGCGTCGGCCGCCACGTGGACCTGGCGCTGCTCGACGTCCAGGTGGCCACCCTGGCCAACCAGGCCCTCAACGCCCTGGTCAGCGGCCGGGACCCGGAGCGCCACGGCAACGCCCATCCCAACATCGTGCCCTACCAGGCGTTCGCCTGCGCCGATGGCCACCTGGTGCTGACCGTGGGCAACGACACCCAGTTCGCCCGCTTCGCTGCGCTGCTCGGCCATCGCGAGTGGGCCCGGGATCCCGCCTACGCTACCAACGCTGCCCGGGTCGGCAATCGCGAGGTACTGGTGCCGATGATCCAGGCGATCCTGGCCACCCGTCCCCGGGACGAGTGGCTTGCCGAGCTGGAGGCGCATGGCATCCCCGCCGGGCCCATCAACAGCGTCAGCGAGACCTTCGCCGACCCCCAAGTACGGCATCGCGAGATGCGCCGCGTGCTCAGGCGCGGCGAGCTCGAGGTGCCCCAGGTGGCCAACCCGCTGCGCTTCGACGGCGTCTCCGCCACCAGCGAGGTGGCGCCGCCGCGCCTGGGTCAGGACAGCGACGCCCTGCTGGCCGAGATGGGGCTCACGTCGGAGGATATCGCGCGGCTCAGAAGGGCAGGGGTGGTCCGCTAGGACGGCCAATCAGCGGCCCCGGGAAAGCCGCGGCCGTGACGGCAACTACCTCGGCGAGAAGCGCCGGGTCAGCCCCATCTCGGCGATCATCCGGGTGGAGATCTCCTCCACCGAAAAGCGGGTGGTGTCGATGAAGGGGATATGCAGCTGGCGGTAGAGTCCCTCCGCCTGGCCCACCTCCTGCACGCACTGGTCCATGGAGCTGTAGCGGCTGTTGGGGCGGCGCTCGTGGCGGATCGCCGCCAGCCGTCGCGGGTCGATGGTCAGCCCGAACAGCTTGTGGCGGTGGGGAGCCAGGGCGCGGGGCAGCTTGAGGATGCCATCCTCGTCGAGGTCGTCCTCGGTGAGCGGGTAGTTGGCCGCACGGATGCCGAACTGCAGGGCCAGGTAGAGCGAGGTGGGGGTCTTGCCGCAGCGCGACACGCCGATCAGGATCACGTCGGCCTTGTCGTACTGGTGAGTGCGGGCCCCGTCGTCGTTGTCCAGGGCGAAGTGCACCGAATGGATGCGGTCCATGTAGACCTCATCCTTGCCGATGGAGTGGGTGCGCCCCACGGTGTAGCTGGAGTGAGTGTCGAGCTCCTGCTCCAGAGGCTTGAGGAAGGTCGAGAAGATATCGATCTTGAACCCCTCGGCCTCGCGGATCACGGCGCGTATCTCCTCGTCGACGATGGTGTCGATGATGATCGGCAACTCGCCGTCGCGTACCGCCGTGCCGTTGATCACCTCGACCAGGGTCCCGGCCTTCTCCACCGTATCGATGTAGGGCTTGGTGAGCATGCGGATCTCGACGTTCTCGAACTGGGCCAGCAGGCTGCGGCCCAGGCTCTCGGCGGTGATGCCGGTGCCGTCGGAGATGAAGAAGGCGGTACGGGTCATGGCGCTGTCGCTGTAGGGAAGGGGCCTCCATTGTCGGCGTCGTCCCGCGTCGCGACAAGACCGCGAACCTGTCCCGACTACAGGAAGCCGCGCAAGGCGCGGGCTGTTGTAAAAATCCTCCAGTGACTTCGATGTTAGACCAATGGCGAATATGGCCTTTCCTTGATAAGGTCGCCAGCATCCCGTCATGCCCGTCGGCATGGCCACCTGTCGTCGCCAGCCAAGGAGATCCCGTGGACGATTACATTCTGTGGTTCGATGAACTGGGCATGGACGATGTCGAGCGTGTCGGGGGCAAGAATGCCTCCCTCGGCGAGATGATCTCCCACCTGGCCGGCGTCGGCGTCAGCGTGCCCGGCGGCTTCGCCACCACCGCCCACGCCTACCGCGAGTTCCTCTCCCACGAGGGCCTCAACGAGCGCATCAATCAGGCGCTGGCTACCCTGGACGTCGACGACGTCGCCGAGCTCGCCCGGGTCGGCGCCCAGATCCGCCAGTGGGTGATCGACACACCCCTGCCGCCCACCTTCGAGCAGCACCTGCGCACTGCCTACGATCGGCTGGCCACCCGGCACCCCAACCTCAAGGTGGCCGTGCGCTCCTCGGCCACCGCCGAGGACCTGCCCGACGCCTCCTTCGCCGGCCAGCAGGAGACCTTCCTTAACATCGAGGGCTTCGACAACATCAAGCGCGCCGTGCACGAGGTGTTCGCCTCGCTGTTCAACGACCGCGCCATCTCCTACCGCGTGCACCGCGGCTATGCCCACGAGAACGTGGCGCTCTCCGCCGGGGTGCAGAAGATGGTGCGCTCCGAGACCGGCGCCGCCGGGGTGATGTTCACCCTGGACACCGAGTCCGGCTACCGCGACGCGGTCTTCGTCACCGCCTCCTGGGGCCTGGGCGAGACCGTGGTGCAGGGCGCGGTGAACCCCGACGAGTTCTACGTGCACAAGCCGACCCTGGCCGCCGGCCGCCCCGCGGTGCTGCGCCGCAACCTCGGCTCCAAGTTGATCAAGATGGTCTACGGCCAGGAGGCCAGCGCCGGCAAGTCGGTTCAGACCGTGGACGTGCCGCTCAAGGATCGCGGCCGCTTCTGCATCGACGACGACCAGGTGATGGCCCTGGCGCGCCAGGCGGTGACCATCGAGCAGCACTACGGCCGCCCCATGGATATCGAGTGGGCGCTGGACGGCGACGACGGTGAGCTCTACATCGTCCAGGCGCGTCCCGAGACCGTGGTCTCCCAGCAGGAGGGGGGCAAGCTGGAGCGCTTCCAGCTCAAGGAGAAGGGGCGCAACCTGGTCAGCGGCCGCGCCATCGGCCAGCGCATCGGCCGCGGGGCGGTCAAGGTGGTCTTCTCCCCGGACGACATGGAGAAGGTCAACGCCGGCGATGTGCTGGTCACCGACATGACCGACCCCGACTGGGAACCGATCATGAAGCGCGCCTCGGCCATCGTCACCAACCGCGGCGGGCGCACCTGCCACGCGGCGATCATCGCCCGCGAGCTCGGCATCCCAGCGGTGGTGGGCTGCGGTGATGCCACCGAGGTGCTGGCCGACGGCCGCGAGGTCACCGTCTCCTGCGCCGAGGGCGACACCGGCCACGTCTACGACGGACTGCTGGAGTTCGACCGCACCGTGACCAGCGTCGACGCCATGCCCGAGATTCCCTTCAAGATCATGATGAACGTCGGCAACCCCGACCGCGCCTTCGGCTTCGCCGGACTGCCCAACGCCGGCGTCGGCCTGGCGCGCCTGGAGTTCATCATCAACCGCATGATCGGCGTGCACCCCAAGGCGCTGCTCGAGTACGACACCCTGCCGGAGGAGCTGCAGCAGACCATCGACCTGCGTACCGCCGGCTACGCCAGCCCCGTGGACTTCTACGTCGACAAGCTGGTCGAGGGGATCTCCACCCTGGCGGCGTCCTTCTATCCCGAGCGGGTGATCGTGCGCCTGTCGGACTTCAAGTCCAACGAATACGAGAACCTGATCGGCGGCAAGCTCTACGAGCCCGGGGAGGAGAACCCCATGCTCGGCTTCCGCGGCGCCTCGCGCTACATCTCCGACGCCTTCCGCGCCTGCTTCGAACTGGAGTGCCGGGCGCTAAAGCGGGTGCGCGAGGTGATGGGCCTGGACAACGTCGAGATCATGGTGCCCTTCGTGCGCACCACCGAGGAGGCCAGCGAGGTGATCGACCTTCTCGCCGCCAATGGCCTGAAGCGCGGCGAGAAGGGGCTCAGGGTCATCATGATGTGCGAGCTGCCGGCCAACGCCCTGCTCGCCGAGGAGTTCCTGGAGCACTTCGACGGCTTCTCCATCGGCTCCAACGACCTCACCCAGCTCACCCTGGGCCTGGATCGCGACTCGGGCATCGTCGCCCATCTCTTTGAGGAGCGGAACCCGGCGGTCAAGAAGCTGCTGGCCATGGCGATCCAGGCCTGCAAGGCCCAGGGCAAGTACATCGGCATCTGCGGCCAGGGTCCTTCGGACCATCCGGACCTCGCCAAGTGGCTGATGGAGCAGGGCATCGACTCGGTCTCGCTGAATCCCGACGCCGTGCTCGAGACCTGGTTCATGCTGGCCGGGGAAACCCTGGGCTAAGCGACAACGCGAGGCGAGGAGCCGCACCGGCTTCGAGCCGACGATGAAGAGAGCGCCCGGTTCGACCCCCGTCGACCGGGCGTCTTTCGTCTATGCTGACAGTCTCCCCCCACGCAAGCGCTACCGCGACAAGGAGCCTGTCCATGACCCTGCCCGCCACCCCCCACCGTCGCCGCCTGCTGGCGCCGCTCTTCTCCGCCCTGATGCTGGGGCTGCCGCTAACCGCCCAGGCCTTCGAGTATGACGTTCCCGCCATCGCCCCCGAGGTCGCCTCCGAGAGCGAGGAGAAACCCGGCTGGGCCACCGAGCGCTTCGCCGTGGCCGCCGCCAACCCCCTGGCCACCGATGCCGGCTACCAGGTGCTCAAGGCCGGGGGCAGCGCCATCGATGCCGCCATCGCCGTGCAGATGGTGCTCAACCTGGTGGAGCCACAGTCCAGCGGCATCGGCGGTGGCGCCTTCCTGGTCCACTTCGACGGCGAGGAGGTGGCCGCCTTCGACGGCCGCGAGACCGCGCCGGCCGCCGTCGACGGCGACCTCTTCCTGGACGAGGAGGGCGAGCCGCTCGACTTCATGGACGCCGCCGCCAGCGGCCTCTCGGTGGGGGTGCCGGGCACCCTGCACATGCTGGCGCTGGCCCATGACGAGCACGGCGAACTGCCCTGGGCCGAGCTCTTCGCCCCTGCCATCCGGCTCGCCGAGGAGGGCTTCGCGGTCAGCCCGCGCCTGGCCGACAGCCTCGCCGGCGAGGAGCGCCTGCGCGACGACCCCCTGGCCGGCCCCTTCTACTACCCGGACGGCGAGCCCCTCGAGGCGGGCGAGACCCTGCGCAACCCGGCGCTGGCCGAGATCCTGCGCCGGGTCGCCGAGGAGGGCAGCAAGGCGCTGCATACCGGTGATATCGCCAATGACCTGGCGAGTCGCGTCCAGGGGCACCACGAGCGGGGTGGGGAGCTCGGCCGGGAGGACCTGGCCGGCTACGAGGCGCGGGAGCGTGACGCCCTCTGCACCCCCTGGCAGGCCTATGTGGTATGCGGCTTCCCACCGCCCTCCTCGGGCCACCTCACCGTGATGCAGATCCTGGGGATCCAGGAACATCTTCCCGAGATCGACGCTCCCCTGGAGGATGAGATCCCGGGCGAGGCCTGGCTGCACCGTTTCCTCGAGGCCTCGCGGCTGGCCTTCGCCGACCGCAACCACTACATCGGCGACCCAGACTTCGTCGAGGCCCCCGGTGGCGACTGGTCGGTGATGCTGGCGCCGGACTACCTCGCGCAACGCGCCGAGCTGATCGGCGAGCAGAGCCTGGGCAGCGGCGGCGCCGAGCCGGGCCATCCCGGCGAGCTCGAAACGGCCTGGGGCCGGCATCCCCGGCAGCCGGAGTATGGCACCAGCCATATCAGTATCGTCGACGAGCAGGGCAACGCCCTGGCCATGACCACCACCATCGAGCAGGCCTTCGGCTCGCGGATCATGGCCGATGGCGGTACCGGCCTGGCCGGCGGCTACCTGCTCAACAACGAGCTTACCGACTTCTCCTTCACCCCCGAGGACGACGAGGGCCGTCCCATCGCCAACCGCGTCGAGCCCGGCAAGCGTCCGCGCTCCAGCATGAGCCCCACCCTGGTGTTCGAGCGCGACCGGGAGGCGCGCGGCGACCTGGTGGCGAGCCTGGGTTCCCCCGGGGGCGCGGCGATCATCCACTACACGGCGAAGTCGCTGGTGGCGATGCTCGACTGGGGGCTGGACGCCCAGGAGGCGCTGGACCTGCCCCATGCCATCACCCTCGGCGGGCCGGTGTTCCTGGAGGAGGGGCGCTTCCCGGACGCGACGCTCGAGGCCCTGGCCGAGCGCGGCCATGACGTCAGCGAACGCGAGCTGGTCAGCGGCCTGCAGGCCATCCAGGTGGTGGACGAGGGCTTCTTCGGCGGCGCCGACCCGCGCCGGGAAGGCGTGGTGATGGGGGACTGAGCCCCGGGGCTGGCGCCCTCCCGGCGCCGCCCGATGGCTACTGCTTGAGCCAGTTGCGCAGCTTGACCAGCAGCAGGGCGCCGTCGCTGAGTTCGCGCCGGTCGGCCATCAGCTCGGCGAGCCGCGCCGGGTGGTCGGTGATGATGGCGTCCACCCCCAGATCGATCAGCTGCGACATTCGCCCGCGGTCGTTGATGGTCCAGGCATGGAGCTCGTAGCCGTAGCGCTCCGCCAGGGCGATCTCGCCTTTGGTGATGCGGTTGTGGCGCAGCCCCAGGGCGTCGAGTCCGCGCCGGTCCAGGGAGCCAGGCAGGATCAACTGGGCCAGCAGGGTCACCCGCAGTTCGGGTTGTTGCTCCTGGATCCGCCGTGCCAGGGAGGGCGAGACGGTGGCTACCCGGGTCTCGGCGAAGAGCTCCGGGTTGCCGCAGGCCCGTACCTCGCGGTCCACCACCGCCTCGGCCAGGCAGGCGCGGCGTTCGGCCTGCTCCGCCTCGAGGGCCTCGACCACCGCCTCCACCAGCGCCATCTCCCGGCCGGGATCGGTCTTGAGGTCTATCATCAGGGTGCTGCGCCCGCGCACCGCCACCAGCGTCTCCTCGAGCCCGGGGATGCGCTCGCCCGTGTAGGCGTCGCCGAACCAGCTGCCCACGTCCACCTCGTCGAGCTCCTCGCGCGTCATGGCCCCGATCTGGCGTGAATCCCCGGCGAGGCGCTGCAGGCTGCGGTCGTGGAAGAGCACCACCCGGTCGTCGGCGGTGAGGCGCACGTCGAGCTCGACGGCGTCGGCACCCTGGTTCAGGGCACGGTGGATCGCCGGCAGGGTGTTCTCCGGGGCCTCCAGGGAGCTGCCGCGATGGGCGATCACGCTCACCTGGTCACGAAGCTCGAAGCTGTTGACGATCAGCCACGCCTGCCACAGGGCGAAGAGCACCACGCCGATCTCCAGCGCCCAGGCCAGCCCCCCGGGATGGGAGCCGGGTGGCGGCGGCGCCGGGCGCGGCTGGCGATGGGCCAGGCGCAGGGTCAGGCAGGCGGAGAGCAGGGCGTTGGCGGCGATGCCGACGAAGGTCAGCGCCAGGGTGACCAGCACGTAGGCGGTAAGGTAGGCCAGGGTGGCCGGGACCAGCACGGCGTTGCGCTCCGGCAGCCACCACAGCAGGGGGGTGAAGAGGCGGTCGAAGAGCAGGGTGGCCAGCACCGGCAGCAGCACGATTACCACCAGCAGCGCCAGGGCGGCCATGGCGATGGGGCGGCGATGGCCGCGGGTCAGCGCGACGCTGCGCGCCAACGCTCGACGTGGTGAGAGGGCCTCCAGGGCCACCAGAGGCAGCGCCAGGATCCAACGCACATAGAGGCTGGCGGCGACCCAGGCCCAGGCCACCACCAGCGGCAGGGCCAGGGCCAGGAACTGCCACAGCGCCGGCGGGCGCACACGCTGCACATAGTAGGGGTCGAGGTGCCCCAGCAGGTGGCCGTGGAGCCACATCAACCCCAGTGCCAGGGGGGCGAGCAGCAGCAAGTGGCTGCCGACCTGGATCACCACCAGCCCGGCCAGGGAAGGGAGCCGGTGCAGGGTCCACCACAGCGCCTCGAAGGCGAGCCGCAGGTGGTTGTCCCGCGGCCGCGCCGCCACCAGGATCATGCCCGCCTGCTGCAGGTAGAGCACCAGGAAGGTAAAGCCGATGGCGGCCAGCAGCCAGAGTACGCCCCCCGGGCTCATCACCAGGTCGAGCAGCTCGGCATTGCTGATCACGGTGCGCCCCACCTGGCCCACCAGGGCGGCCAGGCTCCAGGCGATGGCGGGCAGCAGCAGGCTGGAGGCCAGCAGCGTGAAGAAGAGGTGGTAGGCGACCAGCGGTCGCAGGTGCTCCCGCAGGGTGCGCAGGACGTCGCGACTCAGTCGCGAGAGGGCCAGCATGGCGGGCTCGTCGTTGCTCTCATGGATTCAGGGTGGCAGCCGCCGCCCCGTGTCGGCAAGGGCGGCAGGGGCCCTCAGCCCTCCAGCGGCAGGCGGGCCTCGGCCACCAGGATGCCGTTGTTGTCGGCGTAGAGCCACTCCCCGGGGGAGAGCGTCACGCCGGCGAAGGTCACCGGGAGGTCGCGTTGCCCCTCACCGCGCTTCTCGCTCTTGCGGGGGTGGGCGCCCAGCGCCTGGATGCCGAGATCGGTCTCGGCCAGCACGTCGACGTCGCGCACGCAGCCGTACATCACCACGCCGCTCCAGCCGTTGCCTGCAGCCTGGGCGGCCAGCATGTCGCCGAGCATGGCGCAGCGGGTCGAACCGCCGGCATCGACCACCAGCACGGCGCCCTCGCTGGGCTCGGTCACCGCCTGCTTGACCAGGGAGTTGTCCTCGAAGCACTTCACGGTGCGGATCGGGCCGCAGAAGGCCTCGCGGCCGCCGAAGTTGACGAACAGCGGGTCGAGTATGCGCACCTCGGGATGGGCGTCGCAGATGTCCGGGGTAATGATATGGGTCACGGCACGGCTCCTTGCGGGATGGGTTTCACCCGATGATGCCACAGCGATGCCCCCTCGGCATTCGCCCGAAAGGCGCAGGGGCGATGGCAGGGGGAGGGCAGCGAGAGGCGGGCATGGCACAATGGCGGCAGGATCGATCCCCCGCGACAGGGGGAGTCGCCAGCGAGGAGGAGGACGCCAGATGGGGGAGCGGGTGACGGACGAGCCGCGGATTCCGGTGGGCATCAGCAGCTGCCTGACGGGGGAGGCGGTGCGCTACAACGGCGGGCACAAGCGCTCCCGCTACTGCCTGGAGGTGCTCGCCGAATGCTTCCGGCTGGAGCCCTTCTGCCCCGAGCTTGCCGCCGGCCTGGGGGTACCCCGGGAGCCGATCCGCCTGGTCGGCCTCGAGGGGGAGTCGCCCCGGGTGGTTGGCACTCGGGACGCGAGCCTCGACGTCACCGAGCGCCTGGATGCGGTCAGCCGGGCCTTCATCGAAGACCATCGCCACCTGCGCGGCTTCATCCTGATGAAGGGCTCGCCCAGCTGCGGCCTGGAGCGGGTCAAGGTCTACCGCCCCGACAACGGCATGCCCAGCCACGCCGATGCCGGCGCCTTCGTGCGCGCGCTGCGCCGCCACTTTCCCGAGCTGCCCCTGGAAGAGGAGGCGCGCATGAACGACGCGGTGCTGCGCGAGAACTTCATCACCCGGGTCTACGCCTACGACGACTGGAAGCGCCACGTCGAGGCGAGCCCCGGCTACCATGCGCTGCTGCAGTTCCACAGTCGCCAGAAGTACCTGCTGATGGCCCACCACGTCGAGGCCTATCGTGAGCTGGGGCGCTACCTGGCCGAGTCGAGCCGACGTCCGCTGGAGCAGGCCAAGCAGTACTACCTGCGGCGCTTCATGGCCGCGCTGGCACGCCCCGCCACGCGCAAGACCCATACCAACGCCCTGATGCACGTCTTCGGCTACCTCAAGGAGGCCCTGGACGCCGAGACCCGGCAGGACCTGCTCGCCGCCATCGAGGACTACCGCCGGGGGCACGTGCACCTGGCGGTGCCGATCCGCCTGCTCAACCACTACCTGAAGCGCCACGGCTCCGACTACATTCGCGCCCAGACCTACCTCGATCCGCACCCCTACGAGCTGGGGCTGCGCAACGCCATCTGAGCCCTCACGCCAGGAGCCCTCGTGCCCGACTCCCCGAGCCTCGACCGGCGCCTGTCGCGCCTCACCGAGCTGCTGGCGCGCTTTCGGCCGCTGTGGCGGCCGCTGCCGTTCCAGCATCTCGTGCCGCCCTGGGCGCAGGCCTGTCCCGACCTCCATACGACGCTGCTGGCGCTCGGTGAAGACCGCCTGGAGCGCCTGCAGGCCGAGCCCTTCGTCGACTCGCCCCTGGCCGACCGGCTGCCCGTGTCCGAGCTTGGCGCCCTCTGCGCCTTGCCGAGGCTGGCACCGGACACCGTGACCCTGCCCGAGGCCTGGAGCCGCCATGTGGGCGGGCGCAAGTGGCGCCAGATCGAGGCCTTCCTGCCGCGGGTACAGCTCGCCCCGGGGGAGACGGCGCTGGAGTGGTGCGCCGGCAAGGGGCACCTGGCGCGCACCCTGGCCCGGCGATGGGGCCGCGAGGTGGTTGCCCTGGAGTGGGACCCGGCGTTGTGCGCCGATGGCGAGGCGCTGGCACGGGCCCAGGGTCTGCCGATGCGGCCGGCCTGCCAGGACGTGATGGCGCCGACGGCGTCGCGATGGCTGACGCCTGCCACCCACGCCTGTGCGCTGCACGCCTGCGGCGACCTGCACCGGCGCCTGCTGGAGGCGGCCACGGCGGCGGGCAGCGCCGTGACCCTGGCACCCTGCTGCTACCAGCGCAGTACCGCGGGGCACTACCGGCCGCTCTCCGCGGCGGCCGGGGCCCAGATGGCGGCCCACGGCCTGGCCCTCGATCGCGACGACCTGGCCCTGGCGGTGCAGGAGACCGTCACCGCGCCCCGTGGCGTGCGCCGCCAGCGCCGGCGGGCGAGCGCCTGGCGGCTGGGCTTCGACCTGCTGCAGCGCGAGGTGCGCGGCGTCGACGCCTACCTGCCGGTGCCGAGCCTCGCCTACGGGCGCATGCCGGAGAGCTTCGCGGGGTTCTGCCGCTGGGCCGCGGCGCAGAAGGGGATTACCCTGCCCGCGGGGCTCGACTGGGTGGCGCTGGAGGCGGAGGGATGGGGGCGCCAGGCCGAGGTGGCGCGGCTGGAGACCCTGCGCCACCTCTTCCGCCGGCCACTGGAGGTGTGGCTGGCGCTGGATCGCGCCGCCTTCCTCGCCGAGGCGGGTTACGTCGTGGACGTCGGTACCTTCTGTGAGCGCGAGCTCACCCCGCGGAACCTCATGATACGCGGGCGACCTTCGATCGGTTAGCGGGTGTCTCAGGCCTGACCGAAGCGGCGGTGCAGCCAGGCGTTGATGGCGTCGGACTCGTAGAGCCACTCGACCTCGCCGTCGTCGCGGGCGATGCGCAGGCAGGGCACCTTGACGCGCCCGCCGCCTTCGGCGAGATCGCGGCGGTGGTCCGGGTCGAGCTGGGCGTCGCGCACCTCGATGGGCAGCCCCAGGCGAGCCATCTCCTTGCGCACCTTGACGCAGAAGGGGCAGGTGCGGAACTGGTAGAGCGCCAGGGAGCGGCAGGCCTCGTCGACCCGCGCCTGCTCCTCCTCGGAGCGCTCGACGGCCTTTGGCGTGGATAACTTCTCGGCGATCAGCACGACCGGCGCCAGCGCCAGCCGCAGGCCACGGAAGAAGAGGCGGATCAGGGGTCGCATGGGGTGAGCGTCCTCGTGGTGGCTCGCAGGGGGCGGTCATGATGCCATGCCCCCTGGCGGGCGACCACCCGTGGCTCAGGGCGCCTCGGCCGGGAAGCGGGCGAGAATCTCGCGGACCTCGCCATCGCGCAGCACCTCAAGGGGCAGCAGGGTGCCGGGCGCCTGGCGCCGGAGGGTCGCCACCAGTTCCCCCGGGGTCTCCACCGCCCGGCCGGCGGCGGCGACGATGACGTCCTCCTCGAGGAGACCGCTCGCCTGGGCCACGCTGTCAGGCTCCACCTGTGCCACCCGGATCCCCGCTGTGTCCGGCAGCAGCATCACCCCCAGTCGCGGCGACGACGGCTCGTGGCGACTCTCGTCGTCCAGTCCGAACAGGGCGTCGGCGATACCGGCGGGGGCGGGGCAGCCCCGCTCCCGGTCCCAGGCCAGGGCGCTTGCGGTCTGGGTGATGCCGAGCGAGGCGAGCTGGTGGGGCACGCCGTGGCCGTGGGTGACATGGCCTTCGCCCACCAGCCCCACCACCAGCGGCGCGGTCTCGGCGGCGCGGGCCAGGCCCTCGGCCATGGCGCGATCCCAGACCAGCTGGGCGGCGATGAAACGCTCGAGCCCATTGCCATCCTCGTTGGCCTCGGGGTGCTCGGCGTAAACCTCGGCCAGGGCGTCGCGATAGGCGGAAGAGGCCGGCGCGGGCGGGCTCAGGCCGTGACGCTCCTCCTCCGGCACCGCCTCCCAGCCCTGCTCGGCGAGCCGCCGGCGCAGCTCGGGGGTGACGTTGAGCGCCACGAGCGGGATACGCTGCATGCGCGCGAAGTGCAGGATTGGCAGGTAGAGCTCGGGGTCGTGCCCCCAGGCCGTGTGCCAGTCGCTCTCCTCGAGGAACTCGGCCGGGTCGAGCTCGCCGGCGACCCAGGCATCCAGCGCCGGCTGGGCCGCGCGCGGCAGCATCTCCAGGCCGATGGCCAGCCCCGGCCGCCGGGCATGCAGGGCGGCCAGGGTGTGCAGCTGCCAACGGTGGTGGGCCATGCTGTCATGCCGCTCGCCCAGCAGCACCACGCGCTCCCCGGCAAGCTCGCGCAGGAGCTCGTCCGGTGCCGCCGCATCGCCCCGGTGCTGCCATGCACCGGGGGCGGGGCAGTCATCGGCCAGGGCGGTGGCGGGGAGGCTCAGCAGCGCGGCGAGGAGCAGGAGGGTGGGACGACGGCGAGGCATGGCGGCTCCTGGCGAGGGTGGCGAGTCGCTACCTTAGCGCAGAGCGAAGCGGGCCGCGATACCATGGATCGCGGCCCGGAGCGGCGAGACCGGCTCAGACCGGCTCAATAGTGGCGGCTGAATGCACTGTTTTTCTGCATAGGATAGTCTGGTTGGCGACATTCCGCGGTGCGCGGCGGAGGGTCGGAGATGCTGACCGCCAAGGATCAGGGAGGGGCCGATGCAGGGAAGGGCAGGGGGGTGGCTGGTGGAACGGCCGGTGCTGCCGCGTCCCGAGGGGCGCATCGAGGCCATCGACCTGGCCCGCGGCATCGCCATCGCGCTGATGATCGTCAGTCATGCGGTCAGCGGCCTGCTGGGCCTCCCGCAGGTGCCTGACTGGGGCATGGTGCCTGTCCACCTGCTGACCAAGTTCTCCTCGTCGCTGTTCATCACGGTGTTCGGCATCGCCCTGGCGGTGGCCTTCCTGCCGCGGGCCGACGAGCCCGACTGGCCGCGACGGCGGCGGCGCCTGCTCCTGCGCGGCCTCGAGGTGCTGTTCTGGTACAAGGTGCTTACGGTGGTGGAGATGCTGCCGCTCCACGAGCCCCGGGATATCCTCGATGCCCTGCTCTACCAGCGCTTCCCGATCTGGGTCGAGATCCTCGGCTTCTACGCCATCGCCCTGCTGTGGCTGCCCTGGGTGCTGCCGCTGTGGCGGCGCCTGCCACTCGCCGCGCGCCTGGTGCTGCCGGTGGCGGTGGCGCTGCTTGCCGGCTGGCTGGAGCGCCACGCCGGCTTCTGGGGAATCGAGCCCCTCAAGGCGCTGCTGGTCGAGGATGCCGACCACTACGCCTGGGGCCAGCTCTCGCGCCTGCCGCTGGTGATGCTGGGCCTGCTGATCGGCGAGGCGCTGCTACGCTGCCACGCAACCCCGGGGGCGCGCTACCGGCTGGTGGCCGTTCTCGCGGCCCTGGGCCTCGGCATGCTCCTGGCCTTTCTCGTCCTCGCCGGCAGCAACCTGCAGCAGGCGCTGATGGAGGTGGCCTGGAACGAGGGCAAGCACCCGCCGGAGCTCGCCTTCATGCTCTTCAGCCTGGGCGGCGCCCTGGTGATCCTGGCGCTGTGCCTGCTGGGCGGCCGCGCGGCGGCCCGCGCCCTGCGCCCGCTGAGCGTGATCGGTGGCGACGCCCTTCAGGCCTTCATCTTCCATATCGTGGCGATCTTCGGCGTCTTCCGCCTGCTGCTGGAGGCCTGGCAGGTCTATGCCTACCCCCAGGTGCTGGGCATCGGGCTGGGCCTGGTGATCGCCACGGCCACCTGGATCGCCCTGCTGCAACGCTTCCGGGAGTGGCGCGCATGATGGGTCGCGTCCTGCTGATGTGCCTGTCGCTCTGGCTTGTGCTGATCGCGCTGCCCGCTGCCGCCGCATCGGCCTGGGCGCCGGCGCTGGAGGCGCGGCTGGCGGGGCTTGAGGAGGAGTATGACGCCGAGCTGGGCGTGCATCTTCGCGACCTGGAAGGCGACGAGCGCTTCGGCTGGCGGGATCGCGAGTCGTGGTACCTGGCTTCGCTGGTCAAGCTGCCGGTGGCGGTGGAGCTGCTGGCCAGGGTCGAGGCCGGCGCGGCCTCCCTTGACGAGACGCTGATGCTCCAGGCCCGCTACTACGTGGATGGCGCCGGCCCGACCAACTGGGCGCCACCCGGCGAGCGCCTGAGCCTGGGCGAGCTGATGGAGGCGATGTTGACCGTCAGCGACAACACCGCCACCGATATGCTGATCGAGCGCCTGGGCCTCGAGGCGGTCAACCGCCGTGCCCGTCGGCTGGCGGGGGAGGGCGGCATGGGACCCATCACGCCGCTGGTGGAGGTGCGTCGCGAGGTCTACGGGCGACTGCATCCCGCCGCCCGAAAGCTGGGGGGGCTCGACTTCATCGAGTTGAGCAAGCTCAAGAGCGACGCCGAGCGCCTGGCCTGGCTCCGCGAGCGCCTGGGCGTGACCCGGACCGGCCTGGAAGGCTCGAGCCTCGAGGCGGCCTATGCCGACTACTACGCGGGGGAACTCAATTCGGGGCGCCTGGAGGCGGTGGCGGAACTGCTCGCGGCGATCGGCAGCGGCCGGGCCCTGGGTCCCACCGCCACCCACCGGCTGCTTTCGACGCTGGCGCGCACCTCCAGCGGCGAGTCGCGCCTCAAGGCGGGCTTCGGCCCCGATGTGGACTTTGCCCACAAGACCGGCACCCAGCGCCGCCTGGCCTGCGATGCGGGGCTGATCATCTCCGCCCAGGGGCACCCGCCGCGGCAGGTGGTGGTGGCCTGCGTGCGCGGCCCGGCGAGCCTGGCAAGCCGCGAACGCGCCCTGGCGGCGGTCGGACGGGCGCTGCGCGATGTCGGGGCGCTATCGCTGCCCGACAACTGACCCTTCCCCTCGTATCCGCCGGCTGAATATCCGTCGTGACACCTCTGACCCCCTTGTGAGGTATGGGCTCCACAGGAGTGTCATTTCCTTGTGACTTCTTCTTCATTTCCAGGTAGTTTTTCTGTCACCTTTCGCTGACAGCATGTTCCCCGAATCTGAGAGATTCCTACCGACCTTTGCATGGTTGGTGGTTTAAATCCCGTTGAAAACGTCCTCTGGGGAACATATGAAAAACGTCCTTTCCAAGCTGGCCATCGTGACGGCCATCGGTGCTGCGTCCACGGCCCAGGCCGAGGAGTTCGAGGTCAGCGACAAGACCACCGTCTCGCTGTTCGGTGCCATCGAGCTGAAGTACAACACCGCCGACGAAATCGTCGATACCGATGGGTCAACCGAAAGCTCCTCCGGTTACGAGGATAACGGCTCCAGCATCGGCTTCGGCGCCGAGCATCGCTTCGAAAACGGCATGACCGGCTATGCCGAGATCGAGTTCGAGCACGATGCCAACGAGGCCGGCGGCGAAGTGCTCACCGACAAGGCCTTCGCCGGCCTGGCCGGTGATTTCGGCGAGGTGCGTGCCGGTCGCTTCGACAGCATCTACACCAATGCCCTCTATGACCTGATCGACCCCTTCGAGACTGTCAGCCTCGGCGAGGAGGGCGTGATGGAGGAGGACAACCTCATCGCCTACTACAGCCCGGATTTCGACGGCTTTACCTTCGAGCTGCAGGCCCGCGTGCGCGGTGACCGCGAGAGCGATTCAGGGGAGAACGAGCAGGGCGTGGCCGGCGTGGTGAAGTACACCGCCGAGCGCTGGGCGGTGCATGCCGGCGTCGACGATCGCGGCGCCGAGGAAGTCGAGGTCAATGGCGAGTGGACCACCCAGGAGCCGGTCTATGGCCTGGGCGGCATGGTGAACCTGACCGACCAGCTCTATCTCGGTGCCCGGGTCAGCATCCAGGAGAACCTCGAGGGCGCCGCCGACGGCGATGACACCACCTTCTACGGCACGGCCCTGACCTACGACTACGGCCCCGGCAGCGCCTACGGCGCCGTGCAGCAGGTCGACCCCGACCAGGGCGACAGCCGCACCCAGTTCGCCGCCGGCATCAACTACGGCGTGGTCGAGAACCTGACCCTCTTCACCGAGTACGGCAGCTACGACCCGGCCGACACCGCCGTAGGTGACATCGACACCCAGTTCGAAGTCGGTGCCATCTACGAGTTCTGATCCCCCTACCAGGAGACACGCATGCGCAAGTCACTGATCGCTCTCGCCGTGGCCGGTTCTGCCGCCCTCAATGCCTCCATGGCGATGGCCGCCGATGACCTCACCGACGTCTGCCCGAATCCGATCCGCATGGCGGATACCGGCATCGAGGGGATGGGCACCCTGGAGGAGGCGTTCGGCCCCTTCGCCGAGACCTTCGAGGAGACCACCGGCCTCGAGCTCGAGATGTTCAGCCTCAGCAACCGCACGGCGGCGGGCAACGCCCTGCAGTACGACGACGTCGACCTGGTGTTCGCCGGTCCTTCCGAGTTCGTGCTGTTCGAGCGTGAGGCCGATATCGAGATCCTGTTCGCCATCGAGCGCCCGCACTACGGCAGCAGCTTCTTCGTGCCCGCCGACAGTGATATCGAGGCGCTGGAAGATCTCGAGGGCCGCAAGGTCGCCCTCAAGGATACCGGCTCAACCAGCGGCCATATCTTCCCCAGCCAGATGCTGGTGGAGGCGGGCCTCGACCTGGACCGTGACCTCGAGATCGTGATGGCCGGCGACGCCCGCATCGCGGCCCTGGTCAATGGCGACGTGGATGCCATGGGCGGCGGCAACCGCGACATTGAGGAGATCGAGGCCATGGATCCGGAGGGCGACTACCGGGTGATCGCCAAGAGCGATGTGCTGCCGGGGGATCCGGTGATCATGCGCGGCTCGCTGGCCGACGAATGCAAGACGGCCCTGCGCGATACCCTCGAGGAGAACGCCGATGCGCTGTGGGAGGCCCTGGTCGCTACCGAGCGCAACGAGGGCAAGTTCCTCAACCGCGACTCCTCGATGGGCTTCGAGCGTACCGCCGATGACTACGAGGTCATCCGTCGCGCCTATGACGCGGCCGGCATCGATCTGTAATCCGGCGAAGTCGCAGGATCCTTGACGTTCCATTGGGCACAGGGAGGTGCCGTTTTTACCGGGATATTCAGCATGACGTTGCCCTTCGAGCGCCTGCCTTCCAACGGGCAGGAGACTTCATCATGATGGCCATCGAGACTCTTGGCCTTCACAAGCATTTCGGCTCCCTGCACGTGCTGCGCGGTATCGATCTCGAGATCGAGAGCGGACAGTGCGTCATCCTGCTGGGGGCCAACGGCTGCGGAAAGTCCACACTCATTCGCTGCCTCAACGGCCTGGAGACGCCAGACAAGGGCGAGGTGCGGGTGCTCGACCACTCTCTGGCAGGGGTGAGCGGCAGGCCGCTGCAGCAAGTGCGGCGGCGCGTCGGCGTGGTCTTCCAGCAGTTCAATCTCGTCCAGAACATCAGCGTCTTCCAGAACGTGCTGTATGGCGCCCTGGGGCGTCATTCCCTGGGGTTGCTGCAGGCCCATGCCGCCCTGGCGAGCGGCGAGCTTCGCGAGCGCGCCATGGCGTGCCTGAGCCGGGTGGGGCTTGACGAGAAGGCGCCCTACCTGTGCCGGCAGCTCTCCGGCGGCCAGCAGCAGCGCGTTGCCATCGCCCGAACCCTGATGCAGGAGGCCGAGGTGATCATCGCCGACGAGCCGGTGGCCAGCCTGGATCCCAGGGCGGGCCGGGAGATCATGGACCTTCTGCTCGACGTGGTCGCCGAGCGCGACATGACGGTGCTCTGCTCCCTCCACCAGCTCGAACTGGCGCAGTCCTACGGCGATCGCATCGTCGGCATGAAGGCTGGGACCCTGGCGCTGGATGCCCCGCGAGCCGGCATCTCGCTGGACGAGATGCGCGCGCTCTACCACGGAGAGGTGAGGGTGGATTCGGTCCCAGCGCGCTCTCGGCTGCTCCGCTCCGCTTGACCCCCTACCGCACGAGGCTGATCCGTGATGCCAGAGAGTGTAACGACTCCACCTCCCCCGAGGTTTCGCCGCCCATCCCCCTTCGCCTGGAGCGTGATGCTCGTCTGTCTGGCCCTGTTCGTTCAGGGCGTGATGGCCACCGAGATCACCCTGGAACGGCTGTTCAAGGGCGCGGTGAACTTGACCCACTTCGTCGGGCGCGCCTTCCCCCCCGCCGGCGGCGACCTCTATAACATCGCCTGGGCGATGCTCGAGACGCTCAACATCGCCATCGTGGGCGTCACCGTCGGCGTGCTGCTGAGCCTTCCCTTCGCCCTGCTGGCGGCCCGCAACACCTCGCCGGCGCCCTGGATCAGGGGCCTGACACGCCTGGTCATCGCTACCATGCGGACCATTCCCGACCTGATCTGGGCGCTGATCTTCGTGGTTGCCGTGGGCCTGGGCCCGATGGCGGGCGTGCTGGCGATCGTGATGGATACCATCGGCTTCGCGGCGCGCTTCTTCTCCGAGCGCATCGAGGAGGTCCATCCCGGCCCCTCCGAGGCACTGAGCGCAACGGGTGCCGGTAGGCTCTCGGTGATCGGCGGAGCCATCCTGCCGGAGACCCTGGCCTCGATGACCGCCACCAGCCTCTACAGCGTGGAGAAGTCGCTGCGCTCCGCCGTCACCCTGGGGCTGGTGGGGGCCGGGGGGATCGGCGTCGAGCTGGCCGCGGCCATGCGCCTGTTCAACTACGATGAAGCCCTGACCATCATCCTGGTGATCCTGGTGGTGGTGGTGGCCTTCGAGCAGCTCTCTTCGACCATACGGCGGCGCGTCATCTAGGAAATCGGCTGGAATCGCCGAGCCCGTTGCAGGGTAGACCTTGGTCTACCCTGCAACGGGCCGTCCTGTCATTGACCCGGAGGGATAACGCTTCTAGTCTGAGTCATTAGAGTTACCGGTAACATTCACTGGCGCTCTGGCCGGACCCCGCCGTCCGCGGTGGGCTCGGAAACCCCGAATTGGCTCCCGACAATCGACAATCAGCAGTGGAGACTCACGCCATGAATCGCTTCCTGATCGGCACCCTCACCTTCGCCGGGGCCGCCACCCTTGGCGCTGGCCTGGTCCAGGCCCAGGACACCCCCGACCTCTCCGACCCGCCTGCCATCGAGGGCGACAAGGTCGAGGACCACGGCAGCAAGAACTTCCGCCTGGGCATCGGCCTGGCCGAGAGCTCGCCTCAGTACCTCTCCAGCGAGTACTTCGCCGATATCCTCGAGGAGCGCACCGACGGCCGCCTCACCGTGGATATCTTCCCCAACAGCCAGATCGGCGACGACGTCCAGATGATGGAGATGCTGCAGACCGGCACCCTGGACATGACCTATCCCTCCTCGTCGCCGGCGACCAGCTACGTGGAGGAGCTGGCGGCCTTCGACCTGCCGTTCCTGTTCCCGACCCGCGAGGCCGCGGTGGCGGTGATGCAGAGCGACCTGGGCCAGGAGATGCTCGACGCTTTCCAGGAGAACGACACCGGCATCAAGGCGCTGGCCTTCTCCGAGAACGGCTACCGTCAGCTCTCCAACAGCGACCGCAAAGTGGAATCCCCGGAAGACGTGGCCGGCCTCGACGTCAGCGGCCTGAAGATCCGCACCATGGAGAACCCGGTGCACCTGGACATCTGGGAGACCCTGGGCGCCAACCCGACCCCGATGGCCTTCGGCGAGCTCTTCTCGGCCATGGAGCAGGGCGTGGTGGATGGCCAGGAGAACCCCTGGAGCACCATCCTCACCTCCAACTTCTACGAGGTGCAGGACTACGGCACCGAGACCCGCCACGTCTACACGCCGTTCATCCTGATGATGTCCGAGAGCACCTGGGATGACCTGCATCCCGACTACCAGGAGCTGGTCCAGGAGGCGGCGCGCCAGTCGGCGGAGTACGAGATACAGCTCGCCACCGAGTATGACGACTGGTCGCGCGAGCAGCTCGAGGAGCGCGGCATGGAGATCACCCGCCTCGACGACGACCAGATCGCTGCCTTCCAGGAGGCCGTCGAGCCCGTCTACGAGGAGTGGTCGCCGGAGATCGGCGAGGAGCTGATCGAGGAGATCCAGGCCATCGTCGAAGAGACCTCCGACGACTGACCACCGCCCGTCAACGTCGACAGGACAAGGGGCTGCGGCCCCTTGTCCTGCCTCTGGAGTCCCCCCATGACCTCGTCGACTTCCCCGCCAGACCCCTCTGTCTACCTCGATGATCCCCGCCGCAAGCCCATGGAGATCGATCCCGAGTCTCGCCATGGGCCGGCACTCTTCCGCTGGCTCAGCCTCGGCATGGAGCAGTTGATCGCCGTGCTGCTGGTCGCGCTGATCGTCGCGGTGTCGGCCAACGTGGTGGGCCGCTCGCTGCTCAATCACTCGCTGCCCTGGGCCGACGAGCTGGCGCGCATGCTGTTCATCTGGATGATCTTCGTGGGGGCCGCGGCGGCATTCCTGCGCTTCGAGCATATCGCCGTGGACATCCTGGTGCGCCGCCTGCCGCCGCGCGCCGCCTACGGCCTCTATCTCCTCCAGCAGCTGATCATCGCCGGCCTGATGGGAGTGATGGTGTGGGGTGCCCTGAGTGTGATCTTCAAGGCGTCCGGGCGCAGCGCCATCCTCGGTGTCCCCTGGGGCCTGATCAACGCCTCGGTGCTGGTGTGTGCCCTAGTGATCCTTGCCGCTGCGCTGTGGCGCGCCTGGCGCTGCCTGGCGCTGCTGCGCTCCCCCCGACACCCCGCCAGCGGAGACTGAGACATGCTGTGGATCTTCCTGGGCATCCTGTTTGCCTCCATCGTCATCGGCCTGCCCATCGCCTTCGGGCTAGGCGTGGCGGCGCTGGTGATGGCCGTACTCTCCGACGTGTCGCTGTCGATCCTGGTCGAGCAGTCGGTGCGTGGCGTCAACAGCTTCCCGCTGCTGGCCATCCCCTTCTTCATCCTGGTGGGCGAGGTGATGAGCGCCGGCGGCATCGCCCGGCGGTTGATGGACCTCGCCGGCGCGCTGGTGGGCTTCATGCGCGGCGGCCTGGGCCAGGTGGCGATCACCGGCTCGATGTTCTTCGGCGGCATCAGCGGCTCGGCGGTGGCCGATACCGCCGCCACCGGGGCGATGATGATTCCCTCCATGAAGCAGCAGGGCTATAGCGCGCCCCACGCCACCGCCATCAACACCGTCTCCTCGGTGATCGGCATCATCATCCCCCCGTCGATCCCGTTGATCCTCTTCGGCATCGTCACCGAGACTTCAATCAGCCGCCTGTTCATCGCCGGCATCGTGCCCGGCATCCTGATCGGCCTGGCACTGATGGTCACCACCTTCATCATGGCGAGCCTCCAGCACTCCGGGCAGACCCGTCGCTTCCGCCTCGACCTGCTGTGGCAGGCCTTCAAGGAGGCCTGGCTGGCGCTGGTGCTGCCGGTGATCGTGATCGGCGGCATCATCGGGGGCGTCTTCACCGCCACCGAGGCTGCCGTGGCGGCGCTGCTCTACTCCCTGTTCATCTCGCTGGTGGTCTATCGCGAGTTCCGCCTGCACGAGCTGTGGGGCATGCTGGTGCGCACCGCGCGGCTGACCGGCATGGTGCTGCTGCTGCTCGCCTTCGCCACGGTGATCGCCTGGTTCCTGACCATCAACATGGTGCCCCAGACCCTGGTGACACAGGTCCAGGCGATCACCCAGGACCCGTTCTGGCTGCTGATGATCGTCGCCGGACTGCTGCTGGTGGTGGGCTTCGTGATGGACCTCACCCCGGCCATGGTGATCATGGCGCCGATGCTCACCCCCATCGTCACCTCGGTGGGCATCGACCCGGTCTACTTCGGCGTGCTCATGGCCTTCGTGCTGGGGATTGGGCTGCTGACGCCGCCGGTGGGAACCTGCCTCTATGTCGGCTGCGGCGTGGGCAAGGTCTCCATGGAGCAGTTGGTGCGCGCCATGCTGCCCTACTATGGTGCCCTGTTGGTGGTGCTGGTGATACTCATTGCCTTCCCGGGCATCGTCACCTGGCTGCCCGATCTCACCGCCGTGCGCGGCAACTGATGCGGGGGCGGGACGTGACAAACCGGCGCATCCTGGTAATGGGCGTCTCCGGGTCGGGCAAGAGCTACGTGGGGCGCCTGCTGGCCGAGCGGCTGGATGCCGCCTTCATCGACGGCGACGACCACCACGCCCCGGCCAGCATCGACAAGATGCGCCGGGGCATCCCACTCACCGACGACGACAGGAGCGACTGGCTGGCGACCCTGGCGGGGCTGATCGCGGACCACCGCCGGCGGGGCCTGCCCCTGGTGGTGGCCTGCTCGGCGCTGAAGCGTCGCTACCGGGATATCCTGCGCGGTGGCGACCCCTCCCTGGCGATCCTCTTCCTCGACGGCAATCGGGAGCGGCTGCGGGAGCGGCTGCAGGCCCGGCCCGACCACTTCTTCCGCGGCGATGCCATGCTCGAAAGCCAGCTCGCCGACCTCGAGCCGCCCGGGGCGGACGAGGCGGTGACGCTCTCCATCGAACTGAGCCCCGGGGCGCTGGTCGAGCGCTTCCTCGCCGGACGTTAGGGGAGGGACCCTCATGAAGAAGCGCCGCCCCACCCTGCAGGACATCGCCGATCGGGTGGACGCCACCAAGATGACGGTGAGCCGCTGCCTGCGGCGACCGGAGTCGGTCTCCGCGGCCCTGCGTGAGCGGATCTTCGCGGCGGCGGAGGAGGTCGGCTATATCCCCAACCGTGCGCCGGACCTGCTCTCTAAGGCCACCAGCCGCGCCATCGGCGTGCTGGTGCCCTCGCTGACCAACCAGGTGTTCGCCGATGTGCTGGTGGGGGTGGAGGCCGTCACCGAGCCGGCCGGTTACGACCTGATGCTCTCCCACTATGGCTACAGCATGGAGCACGAGGAGCGCAGCCTGGCCTCGCTGCTCTCCTACAACATCGACGCCGTGCTGCTCGCCGACAGCCGGCATACCGAACGCTGCCGGCGCATGCTGGCCACGGCGGGCATCCCCAGCGTGGAGATCATGGACGCCACCTCTCCGCCCCTCCACCAGGCGGTGGGCTTCGACAATGTGGCCGCCGCCCGGGACATGGTGGGCGAGATGATCCGCCGCGGGCGGCGACGCATCCTCTACCTGGCGGTGCGCCTCGACGAACGGACCCGGCAGCGCGAGCAGGGCTATCGCCAGGCCATGGAGGCGGCGGGCCTGGCGCCGCTGAGCCTGCGCCGCACCCAGCGCTCCTCCTACAGCGTCGGGGCCTCGCTGATGGGCGATATCCTGGTCCATCACCCGGATGCCGACGGCATCTTCTGCACCAACGATGATGTGGCGATCGGCGCCTACTTCGAGTGCCTGCGCCGGGGGGTGAGGGTGCCGGAGCGGATGGCCATCGCCGGCTTCCACGGCCACGACGTGGGGCAGGTGATGGCCCCTCGGATGGCCAGCGTGATCACCCCGCGAGAGGCGATCGGGCGTCATGCCGCCGAGGAGCTGCTGGCCCGGCTGCGTGGCGAGCCCCTGACGCGCCCATGCATCGACCTGGGCTACCGCATCGAGCCGGGAGGCACCCTCTAGCGCCGGACGAGAGGCCGTGAGGAGCGCCCGGGCGGTGCGTCTCGATGAGGCTGATAGGTAGCCGCGATTATCAGCGGGGCCGCATCGCGTTACTCTAGGGGTTCACGCCTGCTCCAGGAGTCTCCGAGTGTCTCGTTTCCGATCCCTTCGCCGGCTCTGTGCCTTGCTGCTGCCCGGCTTCCTGGCGTCGTCGCCGGCCCTTGGCGAGTCGTCCGATGCGCCCGTGCTTCAGGTGGTCGCCACCACCGGCATGGTCGCCGATATCGTGCGCGAGGTGGGCGGCGAGCGGGTCGAGGTGGAGAGCCTGATGGGCCCCGGCGTCGATCCCCACCTCTATCGCCAGACGCGCAGCGACGTGGTGGCCATGAGTCGCGCCGACGCGGTGTTCTGGAATGGCCTCAGCCTCGAGGTGCAACTGGCCGACCTGCTCGAGCGCCTGGAGAAGCGCCGGCCGGTCATCGCCGTGGGCGAGGCGGTGCCCCGTGAGGCGCGCCTGGCCGACGAGGAGTATCCCGACCAGCCCGACCCCCACGTGTGGATGGACCCGGGCCGCTGGCGCCACGCGGTGGTCGCGGTGCGCGATGCCCTCGTGGAACTCGATCCCGACGGCGAGGCCGCCTACGAGGAGGGCAGCGAGGCTTACCTCGAGGACCTTGAGGAACTTGACGCCTACGCCAGGGAGGCTCTCGCCAGCATCCCCGAGGCCTCCCGCGTGCTGGTGACCGCCCACGACGCCTTCGGCTATTTCGGCGATGCCTACGAGCTCGAGGTGCTGGGCATCCAGGGCTTCTCCACCGAGAGCGAGGCGGGGCTGTCCCGGATCGAGTCGCTGGTGGACCTGCTGGTCGAACGCGAGATCGGCGCCATCTTCATCGAGTCCTCGGTCTCCGACCGCAACATCCGCGCCCTGATCGAGGGTGCCGAGGCCGATTCCCACCGCGTGCGCATCGGCGGCGAGCTGTTCTCGGATGCCATGGGCCCGGAGGGCACCTACGAGGGCACCTGGCTGGGCATGGTCGACCACAACGTCACCGTCATTGCCCGCGCCCTGGGCGGCGAGGCCCCCGAGGCGGGCTGGCAGGGGCGCCTGTCCAACACCGACCCGGATGACGCCGACTTGGAGGAGGAGCCCTAGCCATGCCCGACTCAAGGCTCGACAAGGCGGTGATCGCCAGTCCCCTGGCCATCCAGGGGCTTACCGTCAGCTATGACCACCGACCGGTGGTGCACTCGGTGGACTTCGTGGTACCGCCGGGCAGCATGAGCGCCATCGTCGGTCCCAACGGCGCCGGCAAGTCGACCCTGCTCAAGGCGGCGCTCGGCATCACCCCGCGCCTGACCGGCGACGTGCGGGTCTTCGGGCGGCCGCTGGAGCAGGAGACACGCCACCTGGCCTTCGTGCCCCAGCGGGCCAGCGTCGACTGGGACTTCCCGGCCCGGGTCATCGACGTGGTGGGCATGGGGCTCTACCGCGACCTGCGCTGGTGGCAGTTCGGCGCCCGACGGCTGCGCGCCCGGGCCATGGAGAGCCTCGCCCGGGTGGGCATGGAGCCCTTCGCCGAGCGCCAGATCGGCCAACTCTCCGGCGGCCAGCAGCAGCGGGTCTTCCTCGCCCGGGCGCTGGTGCAGGAGGCCGACCTCACCATCCTCGACGAGCCCTTCGCCGGGGTCGACGCCGCCACCGAGGCGGCGATCATCGAGGTGCTCAAGGTGCTGCGCGACGAGGGGCGCACCCTGCTGTGCGTGCATCACGACCTGGCGACGGTGCGCCACTACTTCGATCACCTGCTGCTGATGAACGTGCGCCGCATCGCCGCCGGACCGGTGGGCGAGGTGTTCACCGAGGAGAACCTGCAGGCCACCTACGGCGGGCGGCTCAGCCCCGTGCAGCTGGCACGGCTCGCCGAGGCGCCATCGGAGGCCGCGCGATGATCGAGACCTGGGGGCGGGCGCTTCTCTTCAGCCTGGGCTACAACACCAGCCTGGTGACCGTGGGCGCCATGTTGCTGGCCGCCGCCGCCGGCATGGTGGGCAGCTTCGTGCTGCTGCGCAAGCGCGCCCTGGTCAGCGATGCCATCAGCCATGCCACCCTGCCGGGGCTGGCCCTGGGCTTCCTGGTGGTCGGCCTTGCCCAGGGCGACGGGCGGGTGCTGCCGGCGCTGCTGGCCGGTGCCGCCGGCACCGCCGCCCTGGGCCTGTGGTTGGTGCAGCGCATCGGCGAGCGCACCCGGCTGGGCGAGGACGCCGCCATCGGTGCAGTGCTCTCCAGCTTCTTCGCCTTCGGCGTGGTGCTGATCAGTGTCATCCAGTCCCTCTCGGTGCGCGGCCAGTCGGGCCTCACCGGCTACCTGGTGGGCGCCACCGCGGGGATGCTCTACACCGAGGCGCTGCTGATCGCCGTCTGCGGCCTGGGCCTGCTGCTGGCGGTGCTGATATGGCGGCGCGACCTGCTGCTGCTGTGTTTCGATCCCGCCTTCGCCCGCAGCCAGGGGCTCGATACCGGACGCCTCGACCTGCTGCTGCTGCTGCTGCTGATGGCGGTGGTGGTGGTAGGTCTCAAGATCACCGGGCTGATCCTGGTGGTGGCGCTGACCATCATCCCGCCGGTGGCGGCGCGCTTCTGGACCGACCAGCCCATGCGCGTGGTAGCCCTGGCCGCGCTGCTGGGGGCCCTGTCGGGCTACCTGGGGGTGACCCTCTCCAGCGTGCGCGAGGGGTTGCCCACCGGCCCGCTGATCGTGCTGGCCGCCTTCGGCCTCTTCCTGGTCTCCTTCCTGTTCTCGCCGCGCCGCGGGGTGCTCGCCTCGCTGCTGGCCTATCACCGCCTTCGCCACCGTGTGCACCTGCGCCAGGGGCTGCTGGCGCTGGGACGTGACGAGCCGATCTTCGACGACCTGACCCTCAAGCTGCTGCAGCGCCGTGGCTATGTGCGGCGCGACGGGGTCGCCACCGCGGCGGGCCTGGCGGCGGCCCGTGACGCCGAGCACGAGGAGCGCCTCTGGGCGCTCTACCGGCGGCGCTACCCCGACGACGCCCTGCACCGCGAGCACGCCGGCCTGACGCCCATCGGGCAGGTGCTCTCGGCGGATGCCATCCATGCCCTGGAGACGGAGCTGCCGCCGGAGGGGGCGCGATGAGCGAGTTCATGATGTTCAGCCTGGTGCCGCTCACGGTGGCGATCCTGATCTCCATGACCTGTGCGCTGCTGGGCAACTTCCTGGTGCTGCGCCGCCAGAGCCTGATCGGCGATGCCATCAGCCATGTGGCGCTGCCGGGCATCGTGGTCAGCTTCCTGATCACCGGCACCCTGGCGTCGCTGGCGATGATGCTGGGCGCCGGGGTGGCGGCCCTGGTCACGGTGGCGATGATCGAACTCATCCGGCGCCTCGGGCGAGTGGAGTCCAGTGCCGCCATGGGGGTGGTATTCACCAGCCTCTTCGCCCTGGGCGTGCTGCTGCTGGAGTGGCACGGTGCCGGCGGGGTCCACCTGGACGTTGAGCACGCCCTCTACGGCAACCTGGAGAGCCTGATCTGGTTCGAGGCCACCGGCCCCGCCGCGCTGCTGGACCCGGTGGCCCTGGCGGACCTGCCGCCCCAGCTGGGGCGTGTCGCATGGGTGGCCCTGCTGGTGCTGGCCTTCATGGTGGTGATGCGCCGCCCGCTGGTGCTGGCGAGCTTCGACCCCGACTTCGCCGCCAGCGTGCGGGCGCGCCCGGCCCTGGTCGACCTGTTGCTGGTGACCCTGGTGGCCGTGGCCGCCATCGCCGCCTTCGAGGCGGTGGGGTCGATCATCGTCATCGCCATGTTCGTCTGCCCGGCCGCCGCCGCCCGGCTGATGACCAACCGGCTCGGCGCCCAGATCGCCTGGAGCCAGCTGTTCGCCGTCTCCGCCGCTGTGCTGGGCTACCTGCTGGCCGCGGAGGCGCCGCGCTGGCTGGGCTTCGAGGTGTCGCTCAGCGCCGCCGGCATGATCGCCACCCTGGCCGGGCTGATCCTGCTCGCCGCCTGCCTGTTCGGTCCCTGCCGGCACCGCAATGGATCGGCGCGCCACGGCTGAAGCGGCCGCCTCTTCGGTGGGGCGTCAGTCGGACGCCCCACCTTCCTCGGCGCCCGGATCCTCGCCCTCGGGGGGCGCCGACGCTCTCTGCGCGGCGGGGCGCCTCGCCATCACCGTGATCTCCACATGGGCACCGCCGTAGAGGCGCGGCGATTGGGTGCAGGTGCGGGCCGGGTAGCGGCAGGCGTCGAAGAACTCGGCGTAGGCGGCGTCCATGTCGCGGATCAGGTCGAGGTCGGTGATATGCACGTCGACGCGCACCACGTCGCCCATCTCGCCGCCGATGGAGGCCAGCATGCGCTGGATGCGGCGCATCACCAGGCGGGTCTCCTCGGCCATGTCGCCGACCACCGTCTCGCCGCCCTGGATATCCTCGGCGGTTAGCCCCGAGAGGAAGACGTAGTCGTCGTCGATCACCATATGGCTGCCCGGGAAGAGCGGGGCGGGCAGGGTGTGGTCGTTCTGGAACTGGGGCATGCCGTGGTCCTCCGGTGGCGGAAGCGGGTTCCCGGGAAGCGTCGTCCAGGCGCCAGGCGTTGTCTACCCGTCGGGCCTGGCCTCAGGCCCAGCGCTCGTCGGCGGTGAAGGCCACGGTGAACCAGCGCCGTTCCGGCGGAGGGGTGAGATGCTCGGCGATCTGGGCGCGGATCGCGTCCATCGCCGCCACCCCCTCACCCGCGGCGAAGTCCGGGGCGGTGACGATATGGATCTCGATGAAGTGGCCGCGGCCCGCCTTGGCCACGTGGCTGTAGTAGCGCAGCAGCCCCTCGCGGGCCATCACCGGCACCATGGCGGCGTGGACCTCCTCGTCCAGCGCGCTCGGGGCGATCAGGAATATCTCCTTCATGGCGCGGCGCACGATACCGATGGGCACCGGCATGAAGCCGGCGGTGAGTACCATCAGCAGCAGCGAGTCCACGTAGGGAGTGAGGTGGGCCCAGGCGGTCTGCTGCAGGGCGAGGGCGACCAGGAAGGCGACCAGCAGCGAGGTGGTGATCAGCGCCGCCATCAGCCAGCCCTGCATGTCGATGCGCACGAACTCCGACCGGGCGCGGCGGTTGATGTGCCGCTGGTAGGCGGTCATGGCGAAGCAGACGATGGCCACCGCCACCGCGTAGGCGCTGGCCAGGTCGAAATCGATCTCGCTTCCCCCCTCGCGCAGGTCGAGCACCGCGGTAAGGAAGGCGTAGAAGCACAGCAGCATCAGGATGCTGCCGTTGAGCGCCGCCACCAGCGGCTCCAGGTGCCAGTAGCCGTGCTGGAAGCGCTCGCTGGCCTCGCGCACGGCGAGGCGCGCCACCAGCAGCGCCAGTCCCGACATCGCCGCGTCGATGGTGGAGAAGACCCCGTCGAAGAGGATCGACTGGGAGCCGGCCGCCAGGCCCACGCTCACCCCCAGGCTCGAGACCACCAGGGTCATCACGATGGAGAGCTTCAGGGCGCGCTGCTCGAGGGTGGCTTGCATGGCGAGGGCTCGGGATACAGGGAAACGCCATGGTAGCGAAGCGGCGCCGGGGCGGGAATGGCGTGGCTCAACGATCGCATGCGCCAGGCTGCGTTGATGCGGGCCGAGGGTTCGCGCTGGCGACCCTGGCACCCCTTCACCAGACTGGACCTATAGCTTCGCCGCCGCGCCCCGGAGTGTTCGACTGCGGGACGGGGCGGCGCACCCTGGCGCGTCGTGTCCACACCCTGAGGCTCAGTCCTCGGGCAGGATGCGCCCCGGGTTCATCAGCCCGTCCGGGTCGAACAGCACCTTGATGCCCTCGGCCAGTTCGCGCTCCAGCGGCGAGAGCCTCGCCAGGTAGGCGGTCTGCTTGGTGCGCCCGATGCCGTGTTCGGCGCTGATGCTGCCGCCGAACTCGTCCAGCACGGCGAACAGCCGCTCCTCGAGGGCGTGCAGGTGGGCCTTCTTGTCGCCCTCGGCCATGTCGGGTGGCAGGATATTGAAGTGCAGGTTGCCGTCGCCGACATGGCCGTAGGCGATGATCTCGCTGGCGGGCGAGGCGTGCTGCACGGCCTTAGCGGCCCGCTCGACGAAGGCGGGAATCGCCGAGATGGGCACCGAGATGTCGGTGCGCAGGTGCTCGCCGCGGCGCCGCTGGCCCTCCAGCATGCTCTCGCGGAACTGCCACAGGCGGTTGGCCTGGGCCTCGCTGGTCGCCAGGGCGCCATCCAGCACCAGCCCGCCCTCCATGCCCCCTTCCAGCAGCTGCTCGAGCATGGCATCGAGGTCCAGGGGCCCGCTGGCGGCCACCTCCATCAGCACGTACCAGGGGTGAGGGTCGTCCAGCGGGTCGCCGAGCGAGGGCGTGGCCTCCATGGCGAGCTCGATGCAGCGCCTGGGGATCAGCTCGAAGGCCGAGAGCAGGTCGCTGCAGTCGCGTCGCGCCCGCGCATAGAGGTCGACCACCGCGGTCACCGAGGGCAGGCCGAGCAGCGCGGTGCGGCTGCGGGTGGCCCGGGGTGTCAGCTTGAGCACGGCGCCGGTGACGATCCCCAGGGTGCCCTCGCTGCCCAGGAAGAGCTGCTTGAGATCGATGCCCCGGTTGTCCTTGTGCAGCGCCGAGAGCGAGCTCCAGAGCCTCCCGTCGGGCAGCACCACCTCCAGCCCCAGCACCAGCTGGCGCATCATGCCGTGGCGCAGCACGTTGAGGCCGCCGGCGTTGGTGGCGATGTTGCCACCGATCTGGCAGCTGCCCTGGGCGCCCAGCGACAGCGGGAAGTCGCAGCCGTGCTCCCATGCGGCCTGCTTGACGTTCTCCAGGATGCAGCCGGCGTCGACGGTGACGGTGAAGTTGATCGGGTCCAGCTCGCGAACCCGGTCGAGGCGCTCCAGGCTGATCACCAGCTCGCCGCCGTCGGCGGCGGGCAGGGCGCCGGTGACCAGGCCGCTGTGCCCGCCCTGGGGCGTCATGGGCACGCCGTGCCGGTGGCACAGGGCGACCGTGGCGGCGACCTCCTCCGTCGAGGCGGGGCGTGCCACGGCCAGCGGCAGGCCGAGCCGCTCGCCGGCCCAGTCGCTGATATAGCGGTCCATGGCCTGGGGCTCGCGAAGCAGGCCGGAGGGCCCCAGCCGGTCGGCCAGGGCGTCGAGCAGGGCATCATGGCGAGGTGTGGCGGCCATTCATGCCTCCTCCTGCCAGGCGTCGCCATCCGGGTAGCGATGGCGCGACAGCGACTCGGGGTGCATGGCGATGCTGTAGCCGGGCGCCTCGGGGACACGGTAGCGGCCGCGTTCGATCACCACCGGGTCGACGAAGTGGTCGTGCAGGTGGTCGACGTACTCCAGCACGCGCCCCTCGAGGCTGCCCGACACGGCGATGTAGTCGAACAGCGAGAGGTGCTGGGTGTACTCGCACAGCCCCACGCCGCCGCCATGGGGGCAGATCGGCACCCCGAACTTGGCAGCCATCAGGGTCACCAGGATCACCTCGTTGAGCCCGCCCAGGCGGGCGGCGTCGAGCTGGCAGTAGTCGATGGCGTCGGCCTGGAGGAACTGCTTGAACATCACCTTGTTGTGGCAGTGCTCGCCGGTGGCCACCCCGATCGGCGCCACGCGGTGGCGGATCTCGGCGTGGCCGAGGACGTCGTCGGGGCTGGTGGGCTCCTCGATCCACAGCGGCTCGAACTCGGCCAGGCGGCGCATCTTGGCCACCGTCTCGTCCACCTCCCAGACCTGGTTGGCATCCATCATCAGCACGTTCTCCCAGCCGATCTCCTCGCGGAGCAGGGCGGCGCGGCGGGCGTCCTCCTCGAGGTTGCCGCCGATCTTCTGCTTGAAGTGGGTCCAGCCCTCGGCGAGCGCCTCCCGGGCCAGGCGCCGTACCTTGTCGTCGCTGTAGCCGAGCCAGCCCGCCGAGGTAGTGTAGCCGGGATAGCCGTCACGCTTCATCTCGGCCTCGCGCTCGGCCTTGCCGGCCTGCCGCCGGCGCAGCAGCGCGATGGCCTCCTCCGGGGTGAGGGCGTCGGTGACGAAGCGGAAGTCCAGGCAGCGCACCAGTTGCTCGGGGCTCATGTCCACCAGCAGCTTCCAGACCGGCTTGCCCTCACGCTTCGCCCACAGGTCCCAGACGGCGTTGACGATGGCCGCGGTGGCCAGGTGGATGGCGCCCTTGTCGGGGCCGATCCAGCGCAGCTGGCTGTCGCCGGTGAACTCCCGCCAGAAGGCGCCCATGTCGGCGGTGATGTCCTCGAGTCGTTGGCCCTCGATCAGCGGGGCGAGGGAGCGCACGGCGGTGACCACGATCTCGTTGCCGCGGCCGATGGTGAAGGTCAGGCCATGGCCCTGGGCGCCGCCGTCGTCCACATGGAGGATGACGTAGGTGGCGGAGTAGTCCGGGGCGGCGTTCATGGCGTCCGAGCCGTCCAGGGAACGCGAGGTGGGAAAGCGAACATCCTGGACCTCGACATGGGTGATGGTGGTCATCGGGAAGCTCCGAAGTGGGGAAGGGGGAATCAGCGAGCCGCCAGGTCGCGCATCAGGGCGCGGATGCCGTAGGTCCAGGGTGCCAGCTGGTCGCTGCGGCCCACGCGATTGACCAGCGCACCGAGCCTTGGGGTAGCGATGGTCACCCGGTCGCCAAGGTGGTGGGTGAAGCCCTGGCCCGCGCCGTCGCGGTCCTGGATCGGAGAGAACATGGTGCCCAGGTAGAGCATGACCCCGTCGGGGTACTGGTGATGGGCGCCCAGGGTCTGGCGCACCAGATCCAGCGGGTCGCGGCTGATCTCCGCCATGTCGCTGTCGCCCTCCAGCAGGAAGCCGTCGTCCTCGCCCTCGATGCGCAGCGTGACATGGGCGTGGCGCACGGCGTCGATGCCGAAGGCGTCGTCGAAGAGCCGGATGAAGGGGCCGATGGCGCTGGAGGCGTTGTTGTCCTTGGCCTTGCCCAGCAGCAGAGCGCTGCGCCCTTCGATGTCGCGCAGGTTGACGTCGTTGCCCAGCGTGGCCCCCTTGACGCTGCCGCGGCTGTCCACCGCCAGCACGATCTCGGGCTCGGGATTGTTCCATTGCGATGCCGGGTGCAGGCCCACGCTGGCCCCGAAGCCGACGGAAGAGAGCGGCTGGGCCTTGGTGAAGACCTCGGCATCGGGGCCGATGCCCACTTCCATGTACTGCGACCAGCCGCCGCGATCCTGGAGTTCTCGCTTGAGGGACATGGCCTCGTCGGAGCCCGGCACGATGCGCGACAGGTCGCCGCCGATCAGCGCCTGCAGCTCATCGCGCAGCCGGGTGGCGCTCGCCGGGTCGCCGCCGGCCTGCTCCTCGATGACGCGCTCCAGCAGGCTGACCGCGAAGGTGACCCCGCAGGCCTTGACTGCCTGAACGTCGCAGGGGGCCAGTAGGTGGGGCGCTCGCTGGGGCGCATCCAGGGCGTTCTCGATCAGTACCTCGACCGGACCGAGGGAGGGGCCCTCGGCGGCGCGCAGGGTGTCGGCGAGATCCGGGTGCTCCAGCAGGTCGGCCATGGTGGGTCCCAGGTGGGTCACGTCGATGGCCTGGCCGTCGCGCACGAGCAAGAGTACCGGGCCCGGGCGCGGGGTCTCCTGCCAGGCCCTCCCGACCAGCAGGGCCTGGTCAAGGTCGTCGGGCAAGCAGTCTATGGCGGCGAGCGGGCGCATGGGGGCCTCCTGGTCGGCGTGGCTGGCGTCTGGCCAGCTTTCGCCTATCCTGTTGTTGATGTCGCTTTGTATGACAGGTATGCCATAGGGTTCACTCTAGCGCATCGCGCGCCGGCGGGTCGACCGCCGCAGGTGATGACTTTCGGGAGACGGTGATGTTCGAGGAATGGCAGGGCAGGCGGGTGCTGATCACGGGAGCCAGTCGCGGTATCGGCGCCGCCGTGGCCAGGCAGCTGGGCGCGCTCGGGGCGCAGGTGGCGGTGCACTACCACGCCAGCGCCGAGGGCGCCGAGGCGGTGGCGCAGGATATCCGCGCGGCCGGCGGCAAGGCCTTCATGGTCAAGGGTGACATGAGTCGCTCGGCGGAGGCGACCCGGGTGGTCGACGAGGCCGCCGAGGGCCTGGGCGGCCTCGACCTGCTCGTCAACAACGCCGGGGACATGCTCGGCCGGGTCACCCTCGAAGAGATCGACGACGCCCAGTTCGAGCGGGTGATGGACCTCAACGCGCGCTCCGTGGTGATGGCGAGCCGGGCGGCGCTGCCGCACTTCCGGCGAGCTGGCCGCGGCAACATCATCCATACGGGATCGATCGCCGCGCGCAATGGCGGAGCGGCGGGCGCCGGGCTCTATGCCTCGGCCAAGGGCTTCGTCACCACCCTGACCCGCAACATGGCCAAGGAGCTCGCCGGGGACACCATCCGTGTCAACGCCGTGGCGCCCGGCGTGATCGCCACCGATTTCCATGAACGTCACTCCAGCGACGCCCAGCTGGAGGCGGCGCGCGCCACCATTCCCATGGGCCGGCTGGGCAGCGCCGAGGAGTGTGTGGGGGCCTATGTGTTCCTGGGCACCGAGGCCATGAGCGGCTACATCACCGGCCAGGTGATCGAGGTCAACGGCGGGCAACTGATGCCATGAGCGAGCCAGGATCCCGGAACGATTACGATATCGCCATCACCCTGGGCGATCCGGCTGGCATCGGCCCAGAGATCATCTGCCGGGCCCTCGCGGCCATGACCCCGGTAGAGCGCCGGCGCAGCCTGGTGGTGGGGGACATCGCCATCCTGAGACGTGCCGCCGCCCTTATCGGCGCGGACCTGACCTTCGTCCCGGAGGAGCGTGCCATGCCCGATGCGGCTGGGGTGGCGGTATCGGCGGTGGATGCCGGGGAGGCGATCCCCGACGGCGTGCAGAGCGCTGCCGCCGGCGACCTGGCGTATCGCTGTGTGAAGCGGGCGGTCGAGCGGGTGCAGGCCGGGCGCGCACGGGTGATCGTCACCGACGTGGCGGTGGTGCACCGCATGATCAACGGCGTCGACAGTTACCCGCTGCTGGCGATTCCCTTCGTCATTCTCGCCGGCAACCTGATGAACAACGGCGGCATCACCACGCGCATCTTCGACTTCGCCAAGGCCCTGATGGGCTGGATGCGCGGCGGCCTGGGGCATGTCAACGTCGGCGCCAGCATCGTCTTTTCCGGCATGCCCGGTGCCGCCGTGGCCGATGCCGGGGGGCTGGGCACCATCGAGATCAAGGCGATGCGCGATGCCGGCTACGACCAGCAGTTTGCGGTGGGTATCACCGCGGCGTCGTCCACCATCGGCCCCATCATTCCGCCCAGCCTGCCCATGGTGATCTACGGCGTGATGGCCTCGGTGTCGGTGGGCCAGCTGTTCGTTGCCGGCCTGATCCCGGGGCTGCTGATGGGCGCCGTGCTGATGGTGATGATCACCTGGCTGGCACGGCGCCGCGGCTACCCCCGCGATGCCACCTTCGTACTCTCGGTGCTGGGGCACACCTCCAGGCGCGCCTTCCTGTCGCTGCTCACGCCGGTGATCATCGTCGGCGGCATCATGAGCGGCGCCTTTACGCCCACCGAGGCGGCCATCGCCGCCGTGGTCTACGCCCTCTTCCTCGGTAGCGTGGTCTATCGCACGCTCACCTGGCGGCGCCTGCTCAAGGTCAGCATGGAGACCATCGAGACCACCGCGGTGATCCTGCTGATCGTCGCCGACGCCTTTGCCCCGGGGGAGCCGTTCGCGACCTGCATGCGGGCCTATCTCGACGACCTGCGCGACCAGCCCGGCCGCGACGGTGCGCGTGTCATGGCGCCTGGGGACCGCGAGTGGGCCTGCCGGGCGCACCGCGACGCCGAGGGGATTTCGCTGGACAACGCCAATCAGGCGGCCTACACCGAGCTTGCCGAGCGCCTCGACGTTCGCGCGCTGCAGCCGCTGGATTGAGCGGATGGTCGCCCAAATGCAGTAAGATGGCGGCCAGATTCCGGGCAACCAGGAGAATCAGCCCATGTCCCGATACCGGATCGAGCGCAAGACGCTCTCCGAGCAGGTGGCCGAGCAGCTCGAGGCGGACATCCTCGAGGGGCGGCTCGGCGAGAACGATCAACTGCCCTCCGAGCGCGAGCTGATGGAGCAGTTCGGCGTCGGCCGGCCGGCGGTGCGCGAGGCGCTCTTCTACCTGCAGCAGCTCGGCCTGATCGCCATCAACAGCGGCACCCGGGCGCGGGTGATCCGGCCCACCGCCGAGGCGGTCATGGCCCGGCTCTCCGGGGTGACCCGCCAGCTGCTGGCCAAGCCCGACGGCCAGCAGTACTTCCAGGAGGCGCGGGCGCTGTTCGAGATCTCCCTGGCGCGCTACGCGGCGTGCCATGCCAGCGACGCGGATCTGGCGCGGCTGCGCGCGGCGCTGCAGGAGAACCGCGACGCCATGGGCGACGAGGCGCGCTTCAAGCGCTCCGACAACGACTTCCACGGCGTGCTGGCGAGCATCGCCCGCAACCCCATCTTCGACGCCATCCACGTGGCGCTCTCCGAGTGGCTCGACGATCGCCGTGCCCAGGTGCTGCAGCAGAAGGACGAGGACAAGGCGGCTCTCAAGGCCCACATCGAGATCGTCGAGGCCATCGAATCCCGCGACCCGGACGCCTCCGAGGCGGCCATGCGCCGCCACCTCGACCGCCACTACGGCACCTACATGCAGCTCAAGAAGCGCCTCTCCGACGCCGGATGAGTCGCCCGAGCGGCACCCGGCGTACCGCGTGACAAGAGCGCCCCGACAAGGCGGACAGCCTCGCGGGGGGCCCGGCTACAGCGAGACGCCGCGCTTCCAGGGGATGAAGTCGTACTGCGCCAGCGCCACCGCGCGAGGCCGGTAGCGCCCCGAGGCGGCCTCGATACACAGCCCCAGCAACCGCTCGGCCAGTTCGTCGATGCCGGCCTCGCCGCGGATGATGGGGCCGGCGTCGAAGTCGATCACGTCTCCCATGCGTCCGGCCAGTTCGCTGTTGCTGGCGATCTTGATGACGGGGGCGACCGGGTTGCCGGTCGGGGTGCCGAGCCCGGTGGTGAAGAGGATCAGGTTGGCGCCGGAGCCGGCCAGTGCCGTGGTGGACTCCACGTCGTTGCCGGGCGAGCAGAGCAGGTTCAGCCCCTGGCGCACGGCGGGTTCGGTGTAGTCGAGCACGTCCACCACCGGGCTGTCGCCGCCCTTCTTGGCGGCGCCGGCGGACTTCATGGCGTCGGTGATCAGGCCGTCGCGGACGTTGCCGGGCGAGGGGTTCATGGAGAAATCCGCCCCCACCCGGGCCGCGTGGGCCTGGTAGGCCTCCATCAGCCCGGAGAAGCGCTCGGCCACCCGGTCGCTGACGCAGCGGGCGATCAGCTCGTGCTCGACACCGCAGAGCTCGGGGAACTCGCTCAGGATGCCGCTGCCGCCCAGGGCCACCAGGCGGTCGACCACCGCCCCCACCAGTGGGTTGGCGGAAAGCCCGGAGAAACCGTCGGAGCCGCCGCACTCCACGCCGAGGGTCAGCGCCGAGAGCGGCGCCGGGGCGCGCTCGAGCCGGTTGGCCTCGGCCAGGCCGTCGAAGATGGTGGTCAGCGCCTCGCGGATCAGTGCCGTCTCGCTCTGGCTTCCCTGCTGCTCCAGGGTGTGCACCGGGCGCAGCCCGTTGGGATCGCGCTCGGCCACGGCGTCGCGCAGCATTTCGATCTGGGCCTTCTGGCAGCCCAGGCTGAGCACCGTGGCGCCGGCCACGTTGGGGTGGCAGATGTAGCCGGCCAGCAGCCGGCACAATGCCTGGGCGTCGTCGTCGGTGCCGCCGCAGCCCAGGGTATGGGTCAGGAAACGCACCCCGTCGACATTGGGGAAGAGCCGCTCGCCGGGCGGCTCGGGCGGCGTCTTGCCGGCCGCGCCGTGGAGCAGTTCCCGGGCCATGCGCTTGTAGTCGCGGTAGGGATCCTCGCCCAGGGCCTCGGCCACGCACTGGCGCAGCACCTCGATGTTGCGGTTCTCGCAGAACACCAGCGGCACCACCAGCCAGACGTTGGCGGTACCGACGCTGCCGTCGGGGCGGTGGTAGCCCTCGAAGGTCATGTCCTGGAAGGCCGAGACATCCGGCGCCTGCCACTCGCCGCGTCGCGCTTGGGGAGCAGTGGTGGCGGTGTCATGCGCGGTGTTGGCGGTGGTGATGGCCGCCCCCGCGGTGATGGGGTGGGTGGCTCGCCCTACGGTGACGCCGTACATGATCACGGTGTCGCCGGCGGCGAGGTCCTGCAGGGAGAACTTGTGCTTGTGGCGGATCGGCTCGACCAGGCGCAGCCGGCGGCCCTCGTCGTCGATCTCGTGGCCGGCGGGCAGGTCCTTGAGGGCGACACGTACGTTGTCGGCCGGGTGGACCCGCAGGCTCTCGAGGCGGCCGTGTTCACTGGCGATCGTCTGGGGCATGGACGGTCTCCATGGTGGATAAGGGGGAGCGGTCGGCAGCATTCAGCCTGCGGGCGCGGCGATCACCCACTGGTGCTGTTCGCCGAGTCCCTCGATGCCCAGCCGCATCCGCTGGCCGGGCCTGAGGTAGGTCGGCGGCCGCTGGCCCATGCCCACCCCGGGCGGGGTACCGGTGGAGATGACGTCGCCCGGCTGCAGGCTCATGAAGCGGCTCAGGTAGCTGATCAGGAAGGGGACCTTGTAGACCATGGTGCGGGTGCTGCCGTCCTGGTAGCGGTGGCCGTCCACCTCCAGCCACATCGCCAGGTCGTGTGGGTCGGCCACCTCGTCCGGCGTTACAAGCCAGGGACCGAGCGGCCCGAAGGTGTCGCAGCCCTTGCCCTTGTCCCAGGTACCGCTGCGCTCCAGCTGGAACTCGCGCTCGGAGACATCGTTGACCACGCAGTAGCCGGCTACATGGTCCATGGCCTCGGCCTCGCTCACGTAGCGTGCCTCCCGGCCGATCACCACCCCGAGCTCCACTTCCCAGTCGGTCTTCGTGGAGTCGCGGGGGATGATGACGTCGTCGTCGGGTCCGCAGATGGCGCTGGTCCACTTGTTGAAGACCACCGGTTCCGGTGGCACCTGGGCACCCGTCTCGGCAGCGTGGTCGGAGTAGTTGAGGCCGATGCAGATGAACTTGCCGACGCCCGCCACGCAGGGGCCGAGGCGGCTGTCGGCCGGAGCTTGCGGCAGGCGTGAAGGCTCGATCGTTGACAGCCGCGCCAGCGACTCGCGGCCCAGGTGGGGGCCGGCCAGGTCGTCGAGGTGGGCGGAAAGGTCTCGGATCACGCCATCGGCGTCGAGCAGGCCGGGTTTCTCGTGACCCTTGGGGCCGAAGCGCAGCAGTTTCATGGGGTCTCCTTGTTGTCTGGGTCGGTCGGTTCAGATCAACCAGCCGCCGTCGATCACCTGGGCGGTGCCGGTGGTATAGGCGGACTCGTCCGCCGCCAGGTAGGTCGCCAGCGCCGCGATCTCCTCGGGGGTGCCCAGGCGCCCCAGCGGCTGGCGGGCGAGGAAATCGGTCTCCACCTCGGCTTCCGGGCGCCCCTGCTGGCGCGCCTGCTCCCGGATGCGCTCATGCAGCGAGGGGGAGTCCACCGTTCCCGGGCAGATGGCGTTGCAGCGGATGCCCCGGTCGATGAAGTCGGCGGCGATGGACTTGGTCAGCCCGATCACCGCGGCCTTGGTGGTGCCGTAGGCGCAGCGGTTGGGCACGCCCTTGAGGCTCGAGGCCACCGACGCCATGTTGATGATGCTGCCGCCGCCGTGCGCGAGCATGGCGGGCAGCAGGGCGCGGGTCAGGCGCGCCATGGCGGTGACGTTCAGGGCCAGCGACAGCTCCCAGTCGTCGTCCGAGCCGGTCAGCAGAGTGCCCCCGGCCACGAAGCCGGCGCAGTTGAAGAGCACGTCCAAGGGCGGCACGTCTTCCGCCAGGGCGGCCACGGCCGCGGCATCGAGCACGTCCAGGCGGCGAACCTCGATGCCCGGCGTCGTTGCCAGCTCGCTCAACTTGTCCTCATCGATGTCGGTGGCGATGACCCGCGCACCCTCGGTGGCGAAGCGCAGCGCGGTGGCCCGGCCGATACCCTGGCCGGCGGCGGTGATCAGGGCCGTCTTGTTCTCGAGTCGCATGGTGTGGGCTACCTGGCAGAGTCTCGGGGGAGGCACTGGAACCATCGCTGGTATGACAGGATGCTAGCCTGATGGTCGGTTCGAGTATGGCGCAGTTTTCCCGGCCTTGCCACTGGGGGCGCAAGGGTGAAAAGGGCGTGCTCCCCAGCAGAAAGGCGGCCCGGATATGGGGTCGACTTGAGCGGATCGGGGGAGCATGCTACCCATCATGTCGTCATACCACCCTGCCGTAGGGGCTCTCGCCCTCCACGCCAAGCGAGGAGCGTGGGCTCGACCAGCCGGAGGCCGCATGTCCCAGCAACGCCACAAGATCCGCCCCGACCAGCTGCGCTCGCGCTGGTGGTTCGACAATCCCGAACACGCCGGCACCACGGCGCTGTGCATCGAGCGTTACATGAACCAGGGCATCACCCTGGAGGAGCTCACCGGCGGCAGGCCGATCATCGGCATCTGCCAGTCGGGCTCCGACCTGACGCCCTGCAACCGCCATCACGTGGAGCTCGCCCAGCGCGTCAAGGACGGCATCCGTGCCGCCGGCGGGGTGCCCTTCGAGTTCCCCATGCACCCCATCCACGAGAACGTGCGCCGCCCCACCGCGGCGCTCGACCGCAACCTGGCCTACCTGGGCCTGGTGGAGGTGCTGCACGGCTATCCGCTGGACGGCGTGGTGCTCACCACCGGCTGCGACAAGACCACCCCGGCGGCGCTGATGGCTGCGGCCACCGTGAACATTCCGTCCATCGTGCTCTCCGGCGGCCCCATGCTCAACGGCTGGCACGGCGCCGAACGGGTGGGCTCGGGGACCATCGTGTGGGAGATGCGCAAGCGGCTCGCGGCGGGCGATATCGACTACGCGGAGTTCCTGGCGCGGATCACCGAATCCGCGCCCTCGGTCGGCCATTGCAACACCATGGGCACCGCCTCCACCATGAACTCCATGGCCGAGGCGCTGGGCATGAGCCTGCCCGGCTCGGCGATGATCCCGGGCCCCTACAAGGAGCGCGGCCTGGTCGCCTACCAGACCGGTGAGCGCATCGTCGATATGGTGTGGGAGGATCTCCGGCCCGGCGACATCCTCACCCGCCAGGCCTTCGAGAACGCCATCGTCACCTGCTCGGCGCTGGGCGGCTCCTCCAACGCACCGATCCACGTCAACGCCATCGCCCGCCATGCCGGGGTCGCGCTCGACAACGACGACTGGCAGCGCCTGGGCCACCAGATCCCGTTGCTGGCCAACGTCATGCCGGCCGGGGCCTTTCTGGGCGAGGAGTTCCACCGCGCCGGCGGCGTCCCGGCCATCATGAGCGAGTTGCTCGCCGCCGGCCGGCTCCACGGCGAGGCGCTCACCGTCAACGGCGAGACGCTTGCCGCCAACCTGGCCGGACGCGAGACCCGGGACACCGAAGTGATCCGCCGCTACGGCGATCCGCTCGTCGAGCATGCCGGCTTTCTCAACCTCAAGGGCAACCTGTTCGACTCGGCGCTGATGAAGACCAGCGTGATTTCGGCGGACTTTCGCCAGCGGTTCCTCAGCGACCCGGACGATCCCGAGGCCTTCGAGGGCAAGGTCGTCGTCTTCGACGGCTCCGAGGACTACCATGCGCGCATCGACGACCCCGCGCTCGGCATCGACGAGCGCACCATCCTGGTGATGCGCGGCGCCGGCCCGGTGGGCCACCCCGGCGGTGCCGAGGTGGTCAATATGCAGCCTCCCGAGGCCTTGATACGCGCGGGCGTCGAATCGCTGCCGTGCCTGGGGGACGGGCGCCAGTCGGGCACCTCGGGGTCGCCCTCGATCCTCAACGCCGCCCCGGAAGCGGCCACCGGCGGCGGTCTGGCCCTGCTCGAGGATGGCGACCGGTTGCGCGTCGACCTGAAGCGCGGCGAGGTGCGCCTGCTGATCGACGATGCCGAGCTCGAAGCGCGCCGGCAGACGCTGGAGCAAAAGGGCGGCTATCGCTACCCCGACCACCAGACGCCGTGGCAGGAGATCCAGCGCACCCTGGTCGAGCCGCTGGACCGCGGCATGACCCTGGAAGGCGCCACGCGCTATCGCGATGTGGCGCGCAAAAGCCCGCCGCGGGACAACCACTGAGCATGAAAGGAGGTCCCGGACGAACGGAGTCACATCGTGAAGGCTAACGACATCGAGGTGGCGGTCGCGGTCACCGGCGGCACCTGCCTATACTGACGTCGGGTCCCGGCCAGGAGCAGGTCCATGAATTTCGAACGCGTCCTATTCGGCTTCTTCATCATCCTTACCCTGAGCCTCAATGCCGCGTTCGTCGCGGGTGGCATCGAGCCGGCCGCAGATCCCAATGTGTGGATTCTCACCTTCACCATCATCGTCAACCTGGTGGCGATCGGCCTGAAGCTGGGGGATCGCTCCCAGACCGGGGCGTTACTGCTGGCCTCAGGACTGGTGGCCGGTCTTCTGCTGATCACGGCGCGCGTCCTCTGGATCGTGGCGGACCCCGGGGACGGGCTGGGGCCGGAAGAAAAGTCCGATATCGTCTCGCTCGCCACGGGAGCGCTGGTTGCGAATGTCGTCGCGACGGGGATCCTGGTGGGCGATACGCTGCTCTCGCGGCGTTAGCGCTTCAGCGTGGCAGCCGCGATCCGGGACAGGCAGAGGGAGGAATGAACGCGTGACGCCGACCTCCGATCTCGACCGTGTGACGATGATCCTCCTGCGCTATATGCGCCGGCCGTTGTTCGCGCTGCTGTTCGTGTATTCGGTGGGCATCATGGGCATGGCCCTGATGCCGGGCCGTGTCGTCGATGGAGAGACGACGCACATGAGTCTCTTCCACGCCTTCTATTTCTTCACCTACACGGCGACCACGACCGGTTTCGGCGAACTGCCCAACGGCTTCAGCGACGAGCAGCGCCTGTGGACGATCTTCTGCCTCTATACCGGCGCCATTGCCTGGTTCTACGCGATCGGCTCCCTGATTCGACTGGTGCAGAATCCCTATTTCATCCAGGCCATGAACGGCTTCCGTTTCGCCCGCAAGGTCAAAGCCAACGCGGAGCCTTTCGTCATCCTCTGCGGTTTCGGCGATACCGGCAGTCTGCTGGCGCGGGGTCTGAGCGATCACCATATGCGAGCGGTGATACTCGATTCCGACATGGAACGCATCAAGGCACTGGGCGTGCGCGATTACACGGTCCCGATGCCGGGGCTCCGCGCGGACGCCAGCGCGCCGAAACACCTCCTGGCCGCGGGTGTAAAACACCCCGCCTGCCGGGCCCTGGTCGCGCTGACCAACGATGACGACGTCAATCTCAAGATCGCGGTGATGGCACGTCACCTCAACCCGCGGCTCCGGGTCATCTGTCGTTCGACCACGGCCCGCCACGAAGCCAATCTGCGAGCGCTGGACAATGTCACGGTCGTCGATCCGTTCGAGATCTTTGCCGAGCTCGTCTACTGGGCGATCGCACGCCCCGAAGTGCACAACCTCAATTCGTGGTTCGTGGGGGTACGGGGCGTAGAACTCGGGGTACCGGTACAGGTGCCAAGGGGCGACTGGATTCTGTGCGGGTATGGACGGATGGGACGAGGGATCCATCGCAATCTGCAGGCCCATGGGGTCGAGGTACGGATTATCGATCCGGAGCTGGACGCCAACGTGGTCGGAGAAGGGACCGTCCTGGTTCAGGAGCACGCCGATCATTCGGCCTTGGTGTCCGCGGGGATCGGTGAGGCGGCCGGGGTCATCGCTGCGACGAATCACGATTCTGACAATCTCAGTACGCTGTTGTCGGTGACGGAGCTCAATCCCGCCGCGTTTCGCATCGTGCGTCAGAACAGTCATCAGAATCAGGTCGCGTTCGATGCCGCGCGGGCCGACCTGGTCCTCCAGCACAGCCTGACCACGGCACGCCGGATCCTCAAGCTGCTGATATCGCCCCTGGTTCAGGAACTGATCGACTGGCTTGCGCAGCGCGAACCGGCCCGGACGAAAGCACTGGTGGCCCGTCTGCAGGCGGCCATGGGCGCACAAGCCCCGCACCTGTGGTCGGTCAGGCTGGTTCCGGGCGAAGCGCCGGCGGTGATCGACTATCTCGATGCCGGGGGGACGGTGGCGTTGGGGGCACTATGCCGCGATGCGCGTGCCTTCCCGGAAGGGCTCCCCTGCGAAGTGCTCGCCGTGCGCCGGGCAGGGCAGTCGATCATGTTGCCGGATAAGGAGTTTCCGCTCGAGGTCGGCGACGAGATCCTCTTCTGCAGTGTCCAATGGGTGGAGGCGATGCTGCAGGCGACACTCCATAACCCCTATACGCTTCGCTATGTCGTCACGGGGGTCGATGAGCCGCGCGGCTTCGTGTTCGCCTGGCTGGCAGAGAGGCGACGGCGGCGTCGCCGCGACCATCAGCCGGACGGTCGTCGTTCCCGGCCATGAAATCAGCCTCCGCCTGAGCGCGACGGGTTACTCGCGCTTCGGCCCCAAGGGCTCGCCGAGTAGCGGGCGTGCAGCAAGCGGTGGGCCAATGGATGAACTGAGTTCAGCGTGCCAGCCAGCCGCCATCCACTACCAGGGCATGGCCGTTGACGTAGCGGGCGGCGTCCGAACAGAGGAAGATCGCCGCGCCGGCCAGATCCTCCGGGGTGCCCCAGCGTCCGGCGGGGATGCGTCCCAGGATCTCGGCGCTGCGCTCGGGATCCTCGCGCAGCGCCTGGGTGTTGTCGGTGGCCATGTAGCCCGGGGCGATGGCGTTGACGGTGATGCCGTGGGCCGCCCACTCGTTGGCCAGCAGCCGGGTCAGGCCCAGCAGGCCGCTCTTGCTGGCGGTGTAGGAGGGCACCCGGATGCCGCCCTGGAAGGAGAGCACCGAGGCGACGTTGACGATGCGCCCCGGCGCTTCTCGCTCGACCAGGTGGCGGGCCACCGCCTGGGCCAGGAAGAACGCCGCCTTGAGGTTGACGTCGACCACGGCGTCCCAGTCCGCCTCGCTGAACTCCAGCGCCGGCGCGCGGCGGATGGTGCCGGCGTTGTTGACCAGGATATCCAGCCGTCCGGCCTGGCTGAGTGCCTGTTCGACGATCTCCGACGGGGCGTCGTGGCCGAGCTCCGCCTCGACCCCCAGGAAGCGCCGGCCCAGCGCCTCGGTGTGCGAGCGGGTTGCGTCGGCGGGGCGGCGGCTGACGCCGACGATGTCGGCGCCGGCCTCGGCCAGCGCCACGGCCAGGCCCTGGCCCAGCCCCTTGTTGCAGCCGGTGACCATGGCCACCCGGCCCTCCAGCGAGAAGCGCTTCATGACGACCTCCAGGCGGCCTCGTTGACCAGGCTGATGGGGCGCTCGCCGCTGAGGGCCAGCAGCAGGTTGTCCACGGCGCGCTGGGCCATGGCGGTGCGGGTCTCGTGGGTCGCCGAGCCGATGTGCGGCAGGGCCACCACGTTGGCCATGTGCGGCAGCGGCGACTCCGGCGACAGCGGCTCCTGCTCGAAGACGTCGAGGCCGGCGGCGTGGATGCGCCCCATCTCCAGCGCCTCGATCAGCGCCGCCTCGTGGACCACCTTGCCGCGGGCGATATTCACGAAGATCGCCGAGGGCTTCATCAGCGCGAACTCGCGCTCGCCGATCAGGTGCTCGGTCTCGGCGGTAAGCGGCACCGTCACGCACACGAAGTCCGACTCGGCGAGCAGCGCCTCCAGCTCGCGGCGCTGCGCCCCCAGCTCACGCTCGAGCTCGGGCTTGGGGGAGGCGTTCGAGTATAGGACGCGCATGCCGAAGCCCTGGGCGCCGCGTCGCGCCACGGCGGTACCGATGCGCCCGAAGCCGACCAGGCCCAGCGTCTTGCCATGCACGTCGCTGCCGAAGTGCTCCGGGCCGATGCCCCGCGTCCACTCGCCACGCTTGACCATCTCGGCCAGCTCCACGGCGCGCCGGGCCGCGGCCATGATCAGCAGGAAGCCGGTGTCGGCGGTGGTCTCGGTGAGCACGTCCGGGGTGTTGCAGAGCAGGATGCCGCGGCGGGTGAGCTCGTCGACCGGGTAGATGTCGTAGCCCACCGAGATGGTGGCGATGGCCTCCAGCTCGGGGGCCTGGTCGAGCAGCTCGGGGGTGATCGTCACCCCCGCGCCGATCAGGCCGTGGGCGCCCGCCAGGGCGGCGCGAAACTCGGGGTCATCGGCGGATGCCAGGCCGGGAAAGGGGTGGACCTCGTGCTCCCGGGCGAGCTGGGCCAGCTGCTCATCGTTCAGGCGACCATAGGCCAGGATGCGTTTGCGCATGGTCAGGGCTCCTTGCGAAGGGGGTTAGCGGGGCGAGAACTCGGCTTCCAGCGCCGTCGCGATCCGGCAGGCCTTCCATATCGCCCACCGCCTGCATCGCCAGCAAGCCGACCGGTCGTGGGCATTTTCCCGCGATCACGCCTGATCGGCCGGGGTGAAGATCGAACTCATCCTAGTCCAGCTCGGCGAACCCGGTAAACGCCCGTCGCCAGCCCAGGGCATGGGACCCCTCGTCCGAGGCCGGCGATGGCGACAGCGCCGGCTGGAGGCCAAGTTCACCACGCGGTCGCTTGCGTGACCTGGCAAGGCGCACGTGCGACCATGGCCCAACGATCCCGACCGGGGACCATGATGCACAAGGATCTGTCTCAAGGCCGCCTCTGGCGCTGGGTGGCCATCGGCGCCACGCTGCTCATGGCCGGCTACGTCTGGGTCTGGCACTCGCCGGAGCTGGCCGACGTCCAGCGCTGGGTCAGCGACGCCGCCCACCATCCCGCGGTGATCCTCTCGGTGATCGCGATCATGGCGGTGACCCTGGCCATCGGCCTGCCCGGCAGCATCGGGCTGTGGCTGATCGCCCCCTTCTACCCGCCCCTGGCGGCCACCCCGATGCTGGTCGTCGGCAGCGTGGCGGGCGCGCTGGGCGCCTATCACCTCTCGGCCCGCCTGGGGGAACGCTGGATGCCGAAGGGCCTCACCCACAGGGTCATGCGCAGGCTCGCGGCGCGCGGCGACTTCATGACCCAGTGCGCCCTGCGGGTGCTGCCTGGCTTCCCCCACTCGGTGGTCAATGTTGCCGCCGGGCTGCTGCGCCTGCCGCTCGCCCCCTTCGTGTTGGCGGCGGTGGTCGGCCTGGGAGTGAAATGGGTGGTCTACGCCAGCGCCATCTATGGCGGCCTGGCCGCGGCAGAGAAGGGAGAGCCGATCGGCTTCGACGTGGTCCTGCCGCTGGTCGCGCTGACCCTGCTGCTGCTGGCCGGCGCCTGGCTCCGGAGCCGGCTGGTGGCCAACGGCCAGGCGGCGGACCGCGTCAGGGACTAGGCAGGCCTGCCGCGTCCGCGAGCGTGCCGAGCCATGCCACCTCAAGCCGGAAGGGTCCGGCCCGCCGGTCGACGATCATCAGCCCCAACTGGGCAATCCGCGAGGGATCGAGTGGCGCTACCCCCGGGAGTTGCCGGCCGCGGAACATCGCCTCGAATTCCTGCCAGGGCAGCTCCACTCGCTGCCACTCGCCGGCGCCGGGGTGGAAGCTCGCCCGGTAGGCGGCGCCCCTTGGCAGCTGGTCGGTATAGAGGCGCAGCTGGTAATCCCTCCCGTCGCCGCGCACGCGGAGCACCACGCCCTCGGCGGTGCCCAGGTCCATGGCCTCGGGCTCGCGGCGCACCGAGGCGAAGCCGCCGTTGTTCTCAAGCGAGGTCTCGCCGCTGAACACGCCGACGCCGCCTTCCCCGTGCAGGCCCCCGCGGGAGACCCCGCCCATCACGTCGTCGTTGATGGCGCGCCAGCGGGCGGCCTCGTCGGCGTGTCGAAAGTCGATCAGCTTTGGCATGGCGGCCTCCTTGGCATTCCGGCATGACGAACGGCGCGCAAACCCGGATAATGGCGGGTTTCGTACGCCCACGCCCAACGCTCCCCCGGTGCCCCATGGAAATCAAGGTCAACTATCTCGACAACCTCCGCCTGGAGGCCAAGTTCGACGACTTCACGGTCATCTCCGACCAGCCCATCCGCTACAAGGGCGACGGCTCGGCGCCGGGGCCCTTCGACTACTTCCTGGCCTCCTCGGCGATGTGCGCGGCCTACTTCGTCAAGGTCTACTGCAACGCCCGGGATATCCCCACCGAGAACATAAGGCTGTCGCAGAATAACATCGTCGACCCGGAGAACCGCTACAAGCAGGTCTTCAGGATCCAGGTGGAGCTGCCGGAGGAGATCTCCGACAAGGATCGCCAGGGCATCCTGCGCTCCATCGACCGCTGCACCGTGAAGAAGGTGGTGCAGGAGGGCCCCGACTTCGACGTCGAGGTGGTGGAGAACATCGACGAGGACGCCCAGGCATTGCTGATGGGGGTACCCAGGGGGGCCGAGCGCGGCCAGGGCACCTGGATCGAGGGCAAGGACCTGCCGCTGGAGCAGACCATCGCCAACATGTCGGGGATGCTGGCCGAGCTCGGCATGAAGATCGAGATCGCCTCCTGGCGCAACATCGTGCCCCACGTCTGGTCGCTGCACATCCGCGACGCCGCCTCGCCGATGTGCTTCACCAACGGCAAGGGCGCCACCAAGGAGAGCGCGCTCTGCTCGGCGCTGGGCGAGTTCATCGAGCGCCTCTCCTGCAACTTCTTCTACAACGACCAGTTCTTCGGCGAGGCGATCGCCGGCGCCGACTTCGTCCACTACCCTGACGAGAAGTGGTTCCCGCCGGGGCCCGACGACGCCTTGCCCGAGGAGATCCTCGACGCCCACTGTCGCGAGATCTATGATCCCGAGGGGGAGCTTCGCGGCTCGCACCTGGTCGACACCAACTCCGGTCGGGCGGATCGCGGCATCGTCTCGCTGCCCTTCGTGCGCCACTCCGACGGCGAGACGGTCTACTTCCCCTCGAACCTGATCGAGAACCTCTACCTCAGCAACGGCATGAGCGCCGGCAACACCCTGGCCGAGGCCCAGGTGCAGTGCCTCTCCGAGATCTTCGAGCGGGCGGTGAAGAAGCAGATCATCGAGCAGGAGCTGGTGCTGCCCGATGTGCCGGACGAGGTGCTGGCGCGCTACCCCGAGATCGTCGAGGGCATCGAGGCGCTGGAGGCCCAGGGCTTCCCGGTGCTGGTCAAGGATGCCTCGCTCGGCGGCCGGTTCCCGGTGATGTGCGTCACCCTGATGAACCCCAGGACCGGCGGCGTCTTCGCCTCCTTCGGTGCCCACCCCAGCTTCCACGTGGCCCTGGAGCGCAGCCTCACCGAGCTGCTCCAGGGGCGCAGCTTCGAGGGGCTCAACGACTTCCCGGCGCCCACCTTCAGCTCACTGGCGGTCACCGAGCCCAACAACTTCGTCGAGCACTTCATCGACTCCTCCGGGGTGATCTCCTGGCGCTTCTTCAGCGATCGCGCCGATTTCGCGTTCTGCGACTGGAACTTCTCCGGCAGCAATGCGCAGGAGGCGGAAAGCCTGTTCGGCATCCTCGACGCGCTGGGCCTGGAGGCCTATGTGGCGATCCACGAGGACCTGGGCGCGCCGGTATGCCGCATCCTGGTGCCGGGCTTCTCCGAGGTCTACCCGGTGGAGGACCTGGTGTGGGACAACACCAACATGGCGCTGGACTACCGCGAGGAGATCCTCAACCTGCATCGCCTGGACGACGAGGCACTGGCCGACCTGCTGGAGCGCCTGGAGGAGAGCCAGCTCGACGAGCACATGACCATCATCAGCCTGATCGGCATCGAGTTCGACGAGAACACCGATTGGGGCCAGCTCACCATCCTCGAGCTCAAGCTGCTGATCAGCCTGGCGCTGGGCCGCCACGAAGAGGCCCTGGAGCGTGTCGAGATGTTCCTGCAGTTCAACGACAACACCGTGGAGCGCAACCTCTTCTACCAGGCGCTGCAGTCGGTGCTGGAGATCGTGCTGGACGAGGAACTCGAGCTCGACGACTTCCGCCGCAACCTCGGACGCATGTTCGGCGAGGCGACGATCGAGGCGGTGATCGGCTCGGTGCAGGGCAGGGTGCGCTTCCACGGCCTGACGCCCACCGGCATGGACCTGGCGGGGCTCGAGAAGCACCAGCGGCTGATCGAGAGCTATCGCAAGCTGCACGCCCACCGCGCCGCCCGGGCGGGGATGGCCGGGACGCCCGCCTAGCCTGGCGTCATGCGAGCGCGCCTGCCCGGGAGGCGGTGTCCTGCCATGAGCACGACCAGAGGGCGGCGCTGCCGGTGAGGGCGGCTGCGGTCGAATGTCCCGCTGTCGCGTGGGGAAAGATCGTTTAAAGTGTCCGTTTGAACCCCCGGGTGGCACTCCCTGTGGTCCCCCGGCCGCAGGTCGAGCCGTGCCTTTGCGTCGGCGCGGCCCTTTGCCCCCGCCACGACCAAGGATGCTCGATGCGCTACCTCGCCCTGTGCTCGCTGTTGTTACTGCTGCTGGCCGGCTGCCAGGAACCGACCCCGGAGTCATCGGCCGGGGAGGAGGCCCGCTGGGTCAAAACGGCCCCGCTCACGGCCGATTCCGCCGCCAGGCTGTCGCTGACCGGCGTGGTGCGTGCCCGCTACGAGACGCCCCAGGCCTTCGAGGTCGGCGGCCAGATCGCCACGCGCCACGTCGACGCGGGGCAGCGGGTGGCGCAGGGCGAGGTGCTGTTTACCCTCGACCCGAGCGACCTGGAGGAATCCCTGGCCGCCGCCCGGGCGGAGCGGGCCGCGGCCGAGGCGTCGCTTGACGTCGCCGAGGCGGAGTTGTCTCGCGCCGAGCGGCTGCTGGCCAAGGACTACTTCAGCCAGCAGGCGTACGAGCGTGCCGAGCTCGGCGCTCGCGAGGCCGCCACCCGCCGCGATGCCGCCGCTGCCCGCGTGGCCCAGGCCCGCAACGCCCTGGATGACGCCACCCTGCGCGCCGAGGCCGACGGCACCCTGATCGAGGTCAGCGGCGAGCCGGGTCAGGTGGTGGGCGTCGGCCAGGCGGTGGCCACCCTGGCCCAGGAGGGGCCGCGCGAGGTCGAGGTCCACTTCCCCGCCCGCTCGCGTCCGCCCGAGGCCGGCGAGCTGCTGGCGGGCGAGCGCCGGATTCCCCTTGGCCGCCGCGAGGTGGCCGGTGCCGCCGACCCGGCCAGCCGCACCTGGCGGGCCCGCTATCGCCTCGAGGCACCGCTCGACGAACACCGGCTGGGAGACGTCGTCCAGACGCGCTTCACCCTGGAGGAGGCCGCCTCCGAGACGCGGTTCCGGGTGCCTGTTGCGGCGCTGGATGAGCGCGGCGAGGGCCCCCGGCTGTGGCGGATCGTCGAGGGAGAGGCGCAGCCGCTGGATGTGACCCTGCATCGCATGACCCGCGAGCACGCCTGGGTCAGCGGTGAGGGGCTCGAGGCGGGGCAGGAGGTGATCAGCCTGGGCACCCACCTGCTCACCCCGGGCAAGGCGGTACGGGCGCTGGACGAGGAGGGCTCGTCGTGAGCTTTCCCAACCTCTCCGCGCTGGCGGTTCGCGAGCGGGCCGTTACGTTGTTCTTCCTGCTGATCTCGCTGCTGGCCGGGCTCTACGCCTTCGCCTCCATGGGGCGCGCGGAGGACCCGGACTTCACCGTGCGGGTGATGATGGTCTCGGCGACCTGGCCCGGCGCCACGCCCGAGGAGATCCAGGAGAGCGTGGTCGACCCGCTGGAGAAGCGCATCCAGGAGGTCGAGGACCTCTACCGCATCGAGGCCACCATTCGCCCGGGGCGCGCCGATCTCAAGGTGGAATTCGAGGACGACACCTCCGCCGAGACGATGGAACAGCGCTTCTACCAGGTGCGCCGGCGGATGCAGGATGCCGCACCGAGTCTGCCCGAGGGGGTCGAGGGGCCGCAGATCAACGAGGACTTCGGCGACGTCTACTTCTCGCTGGTCGCCCTGAGCGCACCCGGCATGCCGATGCGCGAGCTGGTGCGCGAGGCGGAGGCGATCCGCGATCGCCTGCAGCGCGTGGAGGGGGTCAACAAGGCGCAGGTGCTGGGGGAGCGCCAGGAGCGCATGCACCTCGACTTCGACCTGTCCCGGCTGCAGAGCCTGGGCATCTCGCCCCAGGCGGTCTTCGATGCCATCGAGGCGCACAACCGCCTGCTGCCCGCCGGGCGGGTGGATACCGAGGGGCCGCGTCTCTACCTGCGGGTCGACCACGACCTGTCGGACCCCGAGGCCCTGGCCGAGGTGCCCATCCGTATCGGCGAGCGGCTGATTCGCCTCGGCGACATCGCCGAGGTCTCGCGCGGCTACGAGGATCCCCCGAGCTATAAGGTGCGCGCCTTCGGGGAGGAGGCGCTGCTGCTGGGGGTGGTGATGGAGGATGGGGTCAACGGCCTCGAGTTCGGCGAGCGCCTCGACGCCTTCTGGGAGCAGGAGCGCGAGCGGTTGCCGCTGGGCATGTCGCTTCAGGGGATGACCAACCAGGCCGACGCCATCGCCGGCGCCGTGAACCTCTTCCAGGTGAAGTTCCTGGTCGCCGTGGTGGTGGTGATGCTGGTCACCATGCTGGCGGTGGGGCTGCGCGCCGGCATCGTGGTGGGCATCGCCATCCCGGTGACCCTGGCGCTCACCTTCGTGGCCATGCAGGCGATGGGCATCAACCTCGACCGCATCACCCTCGGCGCACTGATCATCGCCCTGGGGCTGCTGGTGGACGACGCCATCATCGCCATCGAGATGATGATCGTGAAGATGGAGGAGGGGTGGGACCGGCTCGCCGCCGCCTCCCACGCCTGGAAGGTCACCGCGGCGCCAATGCTGTTCGGCACCCTGGTCACGGTGGCCGGCTTCGTGCCGATTGGCTTCGCCCGCTCGGCGGTGGGGGAGTACGCGGGCAACATCTTCTGGGTGCTGGGCATCGCGCTGTTGCTGTCGTGGATCGTGGCGGTGGTGTTCACCCCCTACCTGGGGGTCAAGCTGCTGCCCGAGCCGAAGGCCGCCCATGGTGCCGGGGAAGCCTACCAGTCGCCCGGCTATCGGCGCCTGCGCGGGGTGATCCGCACCTGCGTGCGCTTTCGCAAGAGCGTGGTGGCGGTGACGGTGGCGCTGCTGGTGGCCGCCGTGGCGGGCATGGCCGGGCCGGTGGAGAAGCAGTTCTTCCCGAGCTCCGACCGCCCCGAGGTGCTGGTCAGCGTCTACCACCCCCAGGGGTCGTCCATCGCGGCGACCGACGAGACGACACGTCGCCTCGAGGCGCTGATCGGCGAGGTCGAGGGGGTCGAGTCGCTCTCCGCCTATGTGGGGGCGGGAGCGCCGCGCTTCTTCATCTCCGCCAACCCCGAGCAGCCCAACCCGGCCTTCGCCAAGCTGATCGCCGTGACGCAAGGCGTCGAGGCGCGCGAGCGGCTGATCGAGCGGCTCGAAGGGCGTATCGATCAGGGCGACTTCCCCGAGGCGCGGGTGCGCGTGGAGCGGCTGCTCTATGGGCCGCCCGTGGAGTGGCCGGTCACCATCCGGGTGCTGGGCGACGACCCCGACCGCCTGCGCGAGATCGGCCATCAGGTGCGCGAGGTGATCGCCGCGCACGAGGCCACCCGGGACCCCCACCTGGAGTGGGACGAGCGGGCACCCCGGCTGCACCTGGCGCTCGATCATCATCGGCTGCAGCTGATCGGCCTGACGCCGGACGAGGTGGCGCGCCAGCTGCAGTTCCAGCTGGATGGCATCACCGTCACCGAGCTGCGCGACGGCATTCGCCTGGTGCCCGCCGTGGGGCGCGGGGCCGCCCGGGATATCGAGGCGCTGCAGAGCCTGGAGGTGGTCAACCGCGATGGTCGGCGGATACCCCTCGCGCAGCTGGGCGAGCTGGAGACGGTCTTTGAAGAGCCGGTGATGCGGCGCCTCGACCGCCAGCCCTTCCTGGCCGTCAACGCCGATATCGAAGGCGCGCAACCCAAGGACGTGACCCAGGAGGTGTGGGAGGCGCTGGCCGAGGTGCGCGAGGACCTGCCCGCCGGCTACCGGCTCGAGATCGGCGGCTCGGTGGAGCAGTCCGACAAGGCCGAGGCCTCGATCCAGGCGTTGCAGCCGCTGATGGTGGTGCTGATGCTGATCTTCATCATGCTGCAGATGCGCTCCTTCGCCGGCACCTTCATCGTGGTGGCCACCGCGCCGCTGGGGCTGATCGGCGCGGTGGCCGCCCTGCTGCTGTTCCAGCAGCCGTTCGGCTTCGTGGCCACCCTGGGGCTGATCGGCCTGGCGGGGATCCTGATGCGCAATACCCTGATCCTCACCCAGCAGGTGGCGGACAACGCCAGGGACGAGATGGCGATGTTCGATGCCGTGGTGGAGGCGGCCGTGCAGCGCGCCCGCCCGGTGATCCTCACCGCCATGGCGGCGATGCTGGCCTTCATTCCGCTGACCCTGGACAGCTTCTGGGGGCCGCTGGCCTATGTGCTGATCGGCGGCGTGGCCGTGGGCACCCTGATCACCCTGCTGTTCGTGCCGGCGCTCTATGCGCTCTGGTACCGCATCGCACCCCAGCCGGGAGGCGCAGATGGGCGTCATTGACCACCAGGGCGTCGCGATCGCCTACCAGGAGACCGGAGAGGGGCGGCCCATCGTCCTGCTCCACAGTTTCCTCGGCGCCGGCGAGGTCTGGCAGGCGCAGGTGCCGGCGCTGGCGGAGCAGCACCGAGTGATCAACGTCGAGCTTCGCGGCCACGGCCGCTCCGGCCCCATCGAGGGCCCCTTCACGCTCTACGATGCCGTGGACGACGTCATCGCCGTGCTGGATGCCCTGGGCATCCCGCAGGCGGTGTGGTGCGGGGTCTCCATGGGCGGCATGGTGGCGCTGCGCGGGGCGATCCGGCACCCGCGGCGAGTGGCCGGCCTGGTGCTGATGGATACCGACGCCGGTGCGGAAACCGCCTGGCACCGCGTGAAGTACCGCGCCATGGGCAGCGTGGTGAGCGCCTTCGGGTTCCGCCCGCTGCTGCCCCTTGTCGCCCGCGAGATGTTCGGTGCCAACACCCGGCGGCACAACCCCGGGCTGGTCGACGAGACCCGGGCGCTGATCGCCCGCAACCACGTGCCCTCGGCGCGGCGCTGCCTGGAGGCGCTGATGCGGCGCGACTCGGTGGTCAAGCGCCTGCCCGAGATCCAAGTGCCCGCGCTGGTGGTGGTGGGTGAGGAGGACCGCATGCTGCCGCCGCCGCGCTCACGCCGGATCCGGGAGGGGCTGCGTGATGCCAGCCTCGTGATGATTCCAGGGGCGGGCCATATGGCACCCCTCGAGCAGCCGGCGCGGGTCAACGCCGCCGTTCTGGCGTTCCTGGCGACGCTGACGCACCCCCGACCCCGGGAGTAGTCCAACCCTCCCACCAGGGCTTATGCTGCCGGGCCCGAGTCACCCCATGCCACCGGAATGCCGCCATGCTTCGCGACGCCATGTCCGGCGGCTTCATCGGGGTGGAGGTGGAGCCGGGTGATGGCACAGGCACAGCG
>JBKHEO010000003.1:0-73275 GCA_046540755.1 Halomonas sp.
TGGTCGAGGGCCTCCTCGTCGAGGCCCAGGCGCTGGCGCAGGCTGAGCCGATGCCTCGAGGCGCGCCGGGCGATGGCCGCCACCTCAAGGCCCGGCTCGCCGCCGCCAGCGCGAAGTAGGCGCCCTCGCCCATGATGCTGTGGCAGTTGATGCACATGTTCTTTTCCCAGATGTGCTTGCCTTCCACGACCGACTCGGTGAGGCCCTCCTTGTCGGTGGACGTGTTGACCATGTACCAGTGGCTGTGCGCCGTCAGGGCGGTGAACAGCAGAAAGAAGAACAGCGACCCGCCATAGAAGATATTGCGGGCCGCCGACTTGGTGAGACCGTCGGCCATGAACCTTTCCCCCTTGCTCGTCTGGCAGGCGCCCCGCCCTGGGGTCGGGTCACGCCTGGGGTTTCCTTAATATGTATTGCTGATACATGTTAAGAGTAGCAGAAGAGGGGGTCGCGAGGCTTTGACACCGGTCAAAGAGTGGGGAGGGGTCCCGGGCGGTGGGTTTGCCACGGACCGCCCGGCGAGGGCTCAGCGCTTCTCGGTGATGTCCTCGATCCAGGTCAGCGCCGCGACGCCGCGGGGCAGGCCCAGGGTGGGGATGGAGAGCATGGCGACCTGCTTGAGCGCCTCGGCGGATTCTCCCTCCTCCAGGGCGCGGCGGACGTGGGAGTGCACGGCCCCCTCGGAGCGCTCGCCCACCGCCAGGGCCAGCTTCACCAGGCGCCGGGTGCGGGCGTCCAGCGGGCCGCTCTCGGCCACGGCACGACCCAGCTCGGCGTAGGCGTCCCACACCTCGGGGTAGTGCTCGGCCACCTGGCCGGCGCCGGCGGGAAGATCCTGTTTGGACATGCCGTTTTCCTTCTGCGGATGGATGTGACGACCAGTATAGGCCAGCTCCCCGGGCGTCACGCCAGCCAGGAGAGCGCGCTGTGGCGGATGGCCGCCCCCAGCATGTAGAGGAACACCAGCACCGCCGCCACCGCGGCCGCGCCGCGCACCGCCGGGGTGCGCCCGCGCTTGATGGCCAGGGTGCCCAGGCCGATATAGACCACCAGGGCGATCAGCTTGGCGGCGAGCCAGGGGTGCTGGTGGGGCCACAGCGAGAGCATCACCATCAGCACCAGGCCCAGGGTCAGCAGCAGGGTATCGATGACGTGGGGGGCGATGCGCACCCAGCGCGCCTTGAGCACCTCGGCGTCGCTCACCGACCAGACGGCACGCAGCATAAAGAAGAGCAGGCTCAGGGCGGCGGTGGTGATGTGCAGGTGCTTGATCAGGAAGTAGTGTTCCATGGATGCGGCTCCGGGTGCGTGGCTATCCGTCCCTGCCGTCGGCGCGAGGCGACAGCAGTGGCCCCGTATAGTGGAACAGGAAGACGCCGTAGGCCAGGCACCAGAAGATGATTCCCAGGTTGTAGGTCCAGTGGGTGATCTGCGGGAAGAGCGCCAGCACCGGCGAGCGCAGCAGCGCCGCGGCCACCATCAGCGCGAGTGCCACGCCGATGCCCGGCAGGCTGCGGATGGGACGTGCGGTGTGGCCCAGCGAGACCCGCGCCATCATCGACAGCATCATGGTGCCCATGCCGCCGATGGTCAGGGCGTGCACGGCGGCATCCGCGCGGCTGCCGGCGAGCAGCGCCAGGGCCCACATGCAAAGCCCCAGGGGGATGAAGGCGTAGCTCAGGTGCAGGCCCCACAGCAGCGGCTCGCGCCAGCTGTGCTGCCCGCCCCAGCGGGCCAGGCGCACCAGGTTGGCCAGCGCGGCGAGCCCCATCAGGCCCGCCAGCAGCGTGGCAGGCAGCGCCACGCCCAGGGCGATCAGCAGCTGGCTCAGCACCACCGCCATCACGCTGCCAAGGCTCAGATATTCGAGGGCAGGGATCGGCGGCTTGCGCGCGAGCCCCAGGCGGTTGGCGGTGAACATGGCGATCACCCGGCCACCCACCACCACCATCAGCAGGGTGATCAGCAGCACCGCCAGGTAGCCTCCCTCGCGGATCCACTCGGCCCTGCCGGTGAGCACCCCCAGGTGCATCAGCAGGTTGGCCAGGGTCAGCAGGCCCAGGGCCGGCAGGAAGATCAGGTTGCGCCAGCGCTTCGCGCGGATCACCAGGCTCGCCATCACCGCCGCCACCAGCGGCAGGAAGGCGAGGTCGATCGCCGCTACCACACCGCCCGGCACTCCCATGGGAAAGGCCATCAGCACGCGCGCCGCCAGCCACAACGCCACCAGCCCCAGCAGCGGCCCGCCCTTGAGACTCGGCAGACCGGTCCAGTTCTGCACCGCGGTGAGCAGGAAGCCCGCCACCACCGCGGCGGCGAAGCCGAACAGCATCTCGTGCTGGTGCCAGAACAGCAGCCCGCCCTGGGGCCGCAGCAGGATGTCGCCGTGCCAGAAGGCGAACCACACCACCAGGGAGAGGATGCCGAACAGCGCGGCGAGCAGGAAGAAGGGGCGAAAGGCCAGGCGGGCCACCGGAAGTCGCGTCAGGGTGGCGGCCGGCCGACGTGTCGTGGAGGAAGCGGTCATGGCGTGGTACCCCGGTCAAGGCAGTGGATGGTGCCATTGTGCGCCGGGGGGCCCGCGACTTCCATGACAGGTATCAATAATGCTTCTTATAAGATCTCAGTGGCTGGTGCCCTCCTCGTACCGCGTCTTGTTCCAGACGTTGTACTTCCCCGAGGGCTTGCTCATGGGGATGCGCTTCTCCTCCTCCAGGGTCTCGGCGTCGTAGACGATCACCGCGCCGTCGTCTTCCCACAGGCTGAGCAGCAGCTTCTCGCCGTGGCGGCCGAACTCCACATGGGCGGCGGTCCTGCCGGGCTCGGGGGTCAGCGTCTCGACGATCTCCAGGCGCTGCTTGTCGATGACGTGCACCCGATCCCGGTTGGGGCCGAAGAAGACGTCCGCCCAGACGTAGGGCGAGTTGGCATGGCTGCGCATGAAGAAGCCGGGGCCGTCGGTCTCCAGCGTCTTGATCACCTCCCAAGTGGTCATGTCGATGATCGACACCGCCACCCGGGTGAGGTGGGGGGTGGCCATCACCCGGCGGCCCTCGTGCTCCCAGGTGATGCCGGAGCCCAGGTGGGGCATCCCCTCCAGGGGCAGGTCGGCGACCTTCTCGCCGCTGTCCAGGTTGACCACCATGCCGCCCTCTCCGCCCCGGGAGGCGCCGATGACGTGCTCGTAGTCGAGGTCGAAGAAGAAGTCGTCGAGGTAGTCGGGCACCGGGATGCGCCGCACCTGGAAGTTGGGCGTGTCGTGGCGGCGACCCCGCTCAAGCGGGGTCGCCATGTGGCCGGTGGCGACCACCGGCTCGGTGGGCAGCGGCGAGGGGATCTCCCACACCTCCTCGATGTCCTTCAACGCGGCGATGAAGCTGCCCCGCGGCGGGGCGGTGTAGACGGCGCTGACCCGGGAGCTCTCGCCGTTCTCGCCCACCGCCGGGTAGACCTTCATCAGGTCGAGGTTGTGGGCATCGAAGAGCACCAGGCTGTGGGGCAGGTAGTTGGCGGCCATCACGTAGCGGCCGTCGGCGGAGACGGCGATGTTGCGCATGTTGATGCCGGCGCGCACCTCGGCCACCACCGCCATGTTGTAGAGGTCGTACTTGGTGATCCAGCCGTCCCGGGAGCCGAAGAAGACGTGACGCCCGTCCGGGGTGTACTTGGGCCCACCGTGGAGGGCGTAGCGGGTCTCGAAGCGGTGGATCGGCTCGAAGGTGTCGCCGTCGAGCAGGGTGGCGTGATGGTCGCCGGTCTCCACCACGATGAAGAGGTTGAGCGGGTCGGCGTCGAAGCGCGGCGTGTCCGGCAGGCTGCCGGCCTCGTGGATCACCCGGTGACTCGCCAGGATCTCGTCGCGACCCCAGCGGGGCTCCTCCTCGGGCTCACGGTAGATCCACTCGGCCAGGGCGGCGACCTGCGCCTCGTCCAGCTGGTCGGCGAAGCCCGGCATCTGGCTGGCCTCGCGGCCGTCGCGGATCACCGCCTCGGCGGCCTCCGGGTCGAGGCGCGACAGGTTGCCCGGCAGCAGCGCCGGGCCGATGCCGCCCAGGCGCTGCTCGCCGTGGCAGGCGGCGCAGTGGGTGCGGTAGAGCGCCTCGGTCTCCGTCTCGGCCGAGGCGGCCAGGGGCAGCAGCAGCGCCAGGACGGCGGCCAGCAGCCGGGGCAGGGGGCGCGTTGTCATGACGGGGCTTCCATGGGCTCTCACAGGGCGATGCGCTCCGGCACCAGGGCCAGGGTCTCCCCCTCGGCGAAGGCCGGCTCCTCCGCCACCGGCTGGGCCAGGGTGTCGGCCAGGCGCACCACTCGCCGACCACGCCCCCGGCCAGTACATCGGCGTGCGCCTTACCATCGACGGCGAGCCGCTCTATCGCCACTACAGCCTCTCGGCCCTGCCCGACGGCCGGAGCTACCGGATCTCGGTGAAGCGCGAACCCGAAGGGCGCGCCAGCCGCCATCTGCATGACGCCATGGGCGTGGGCGACACCCTGGCACTGCTGCCGCCGGCCGGCGACCTGACCCTTTACGAGGGCGACGAGCCGCTGCTGCTCGCCTCCGGCGGTGTCGGCCAGACTCCGTTGCTGCCCATGGCGCGCCAGGCGCTGGCCCAGGGCCGCCGGATGGTCTACCTGCACGCCGCCCTGGACCCCGACCACCACGCCTTCCGCGACGAGGTGGCCGCCCTGGCCGAGGCGCACCCGCAACGGCTGCGCACGGTGACCGTCCACGAGCGCGGCGATGACGCCGACCACGTCGGCCGGGTGGACCGCGAGCTGCTGGCCCACTACCTGCCTGCAGGCGGGCGCTGCTACTTCGTCGGCCCCCAGGGCTTCATGACCGTGGTGGACCGGGCCCTGGAAGCGCTTGGAGTCCCCGCCGAACGTCGCCACTACGAGCACTTCGGCCCCTCGCGTCCCCCGACGCCGCCTGAGTCTCGCTCCCCGCACAGCGCGACACCCGTCTCCGCCAGCGAAAAATCGCCCCAGGATGACTTCGGTCAACGAGCTGTGGAAAGGCTCGGCGCCCGATCGTCAACCCCGGCCATCAACCAGCCTGTACAAGTTGCTGGGGTCCAGCAACAGACGCCAGGTCAGCGGCCGCTTCCTGACCCGACTAACCGCTGATTCCACGCTATCGGCCCCCATGGACATCCGACCAGGGGTCTCTCTGCATTCGCCTAGTCGCAACGGCTGCCGCGATCGTAATGGAAGGTCATGTAGACGATGCCTGGCGTCATCACCAGCCGCCAGGCCAGTGCCACCTCGTCATCGAACTGCTCGTCGAAGGTGCGAACCGTGTCGATCAGGGTCTCGAGCCAGAGGTCGTAGAGTGACGGGGGGATATCCAGGTGGGCGCGACTATGACTGACCGCCACCTGTTGCAGGTAGTGGTCGGCATGACTCGATACGTAGAACGCCAGCAGGCGATAGAAGGCCTTCTTGAGCATGGCCCTCTGGCGCGCCATGTCGGAATGGCGAAACTTCCTCGCGACCTCCGGAGAGGCCGCGACAAAGCGCTCATAGAAGGCCTCGAAGAACGTCTGTCCCTCGACCTCCCGGCTCAGCACGCGCGCGTAACTGGCATCGAACAGGTGTTCAATGTCCATGTCCCCTCCCACCCGATGAGCAGGCCTGACCCAAGCCTAGGTCAGACGCCCGCACAAGGCCTCGCCGGATCTCCTACGCATGGCTCCGGCATGACCTGCATCACGCCCAGAGCGAATGCCGCCTCGCCATGACGCCAGTCAAGGGCCCGGCAGGAATGGTCGACTAGCATGATCGGGTTTCTGACCACAGGAGTCTCGCCATGGAGCTCGTCTGCCCCGCCGGCAATCTGCCCGCCCTGAAGCGCGCCGTGGATGAAGGGGCCGATGCCGTCTACTTCGGCTTCCAGAATACGACCAACGCCCGCCAGTTCGCCGGCCTCAACTTCACCGACAAGCGTGCCCGGGAAGGCATCGACTACGCCCACGCCCGCGGCAAGCGGGTCTTCTGCGCCATCAACACCTACCCGCAGCCGGAAGGCTGGGCGATGTGGACCCGCGCCGTGGACCAGGCCGCCGACCTCGGCGTCGACGCCCTGATCCTGGCTGACATGGGGCTGCTCGACTACGCCGCCCGCCGCCATCCGGATCTCGCCCGCCACCTCTCGGTACAGGGCTCGGCGACGAGCTTTGAGGCGCTGCGCTTCTACCATGAGCAGTTCGGCATCAAGCGCGCCGTGCTGCCCCGGGTGCTCTCCATCACCCAGGTGCGCGACCTGGCGAAGCAGAGCCCGGTGGAGCTCGAGGTGTTCGCCTTCGGCAGCCTGTGCATCATGGCCGAGGGGCGCTGCTATCTCTCCTCGTACCTGACCGGCGAATCCCCCAACACCCGCGGCGTCTGTTCCCCGGCGGCCCATGTGCGCTGGGAGGAGACCCCGGAGGGGCTGGAGTCGCGCCTCAACGGCGTGCTGATCGACCGCTATGGCCAGGGCGAGAACGCCGGCTACCCCACTCTGTGCAAGGGACGCTTCGAGGTGGGCGGCGAGACCTACCACGCCATCGAGGAACCCACCAGCCTCAACACCCTGGAACTGCTGCCGGAGCTTCGCGAGCTGGGCATCGCGGCGGTCAAGATCGAGGGGCGCCAGCGCAGTCCCGCCTACGTCTCCAAGGTCGCCGGCATCTGGCGCCAGGCCCTGGACCGCCTGGCGCTGGCTCCGGGCCGTTTCCACACCGAGCCCGCCTGGATGACCGGCCTCGGCGAGGTCTCGGAAGGCAGCACCACCACCCTGGGCGCCTACGAGCGCCGCTGGAAATAGGAGAGAGCCATGCCCACCCCCAAGACCCTGCAGCTATCGCTGGGCCCGGTGCTCTTCTACTGGACCCGCGAACGCTACGCCGACTTCTACCGCGCGGCTGCCGACTGGCCGGTGGAGATCGTCCACCTGGGTGAGTCGGTCTGCTCGCGACGGCGCGACATGAAGCTCGACGACTGGATGGGCATCGGCCGCGAGCTGGCCCAGAGCGGCAAGCAGGTGGTGCTCTCGAGCCAGACCCTGATCGAGTCCGAGGCCGACCTGCGCGACCTGCGCAAGCTCTGCGACAACGGCGAGTTCCTGGTCGAGGCCAACGACCAGAGTGCGCTGCAGCGCCTCTCGACGGCAGGCCGGCCCTTCGTCGCCGGTGCCGCGCTGAACCTCTACAACCCGGCGACGCTCGCGGTGCTCTCCCGCGCCGGCATGCAACGCTGGCAGGCGCCGGTAGAGATGTCGAAGGACGACCTCGCCCGGCTGCTGGCCGACTGCCGCGAACAGGGCATCGAGGCGCCCTGCGAGGTGTTCGCCTACGGCCACCTGCCGCTGGCCTGGTCGTCGCGCTGCTTCACCGCGCGGCGCTACCAGAAGCCCAAGGATCGCTGCCGGTTCGTCTGCCAGAAGCACCCGGAGGGACTGGCGCTGCGCTCCCAGGAAGACCAGCAGGTGTTCACCCTGAACGGCATCCAGACCCTCTCCGGCGCCTGCCAGGACCTGCGCCACGAGGTGCCGGACATGGCCGGGATGGGCGTCGCCGTCGCCCGCCTCAGCCCGCGCCCCGAGGGCATGGCGGAGGTGGTCGCGGCCTTCGATGCCGCACGCCGCGGCGAGCTGCCCGCTCCCGACCCGCTCCGCCTGGTCGACGCCGAGATCTGCGACGGCTACTGGCACGGCCGTCCGGGCATGGATCACAGCCGGGCCGCGAGCCTGGGGTGATCGCCATGGCGATCCCCCTGGCCCCCGAGCCGGCGCCGATCCGCCTGCCCATCGCCGGCCTCGACGCGCGGGACGACCACGCCTTCCCGGGACGCCGGGCGGCGGTGGTCTACCTGCAGGGCTGTCCGCTGGCGTGCGGCTACTGCGAGACGGCGAGCAGCATGGGGCCCGCGCGGCGCGCCGCCGTGGGGGAGTGGGACGCCATCGAGGGACTGCTGGCCGCCCGGGTCGGCGAGCTCGACGCCGTGGTGTTCAGCGGCGGCGAGCCCACCCTGCACCCCGACCTGCCGTCCGCGGCTGACGCCTGCCGGGCGCTGGGCCTGGCGGTGGGGCTGCACACCGCCGGCCCCTACCCGGAGCGCCTGGAGCGGCTGCTGCCGCGGCTCGACTGGGTCGCCCTGGACACCAAGGGGCGCGGCGCCGACTTCGATCGCGTCAGTGGGCGGCCCGGCATCTGGCGACGGCACGCCCTGAGCCTCTCGCTGCTGGTGGAGGCCAGGGTGCCCTTCGAGTGCCGCACCACGGTGCACTGGCGCGACTTCACCCTCGAGGACCTCGAGCGACTGGCCATGACACTGGCCGACTGCGGCGTGCGCCGCTACGCCATCCAGCTCGCCCGCCTGGAGCGCTGCCTGGACCCCGCCTACCGCGACGCCGTCGAGGACACTCCGTCCCGGGAGGCGCTGGAGGCCCTGGTGCGCCGACTGCGCCGGCACTTCGACTCCGTCAAGCTGCGCGGCTGAGCCCCCGAACGCCACCGCCCCGGGCCACTCTCGTGACCCGGGGCGGTGGACTGGCGCCGGTTGGCGGCCAGGCGGGCCATCTTCCGGCTATCCGCGCTTCTTTACTTACGTCACCCGCACTTGGACCAGCCGCAGCCGGAGTAGCAGGTGGGGCAGCCGTCCATCATGATCAGCTCGCCGTTGCACTCGGGGCAGTGGCCCACCACGGTGGGGCCGTCACCCTTGGCATGGGCGGCCTCCTGGGCCTTGCGCTCGGCCTGCTCGATCTCCTCGGCGGTGGGGGGCACCCACAGGTGGCCGCTGGCCTGGCGCTGGGCGTAGCGCGCCACCAGCTCCTCCACCGGCACCTGGTTGCCGTCCTGGTCGAGGAAGCCGCGGCGGTAGAGGATCTGCTGGATCGACCAGGCGATGGCCGCCACCTCGGAGTCGTGGAACACCGGCTTGCCCCAGCGATTCATGCCGCAGCGCACCAGGCCCTTGTCCCAGGCCACCTTGCGCAGGTCGGCCACCGCCTGGGTGACGTAGCCGCCGCGAGCGGCCAGCGACAGGCTACGCATGGTGGCGGTGATCCACTGGTGCTCGCTGGAGAGCTGGCCGGAGGGGAAGAAGAACTCCACCGGGCGCTCGATCACCACGCGCTTGCCGTTGAGCACGCCCTCCACGGGCATGAAGGAGACCAGCAGGTAGACCTTCTTGCGACCCTCGGCGCCGACGTAGGAGATCTTCTCCGACACGGCCTCCAGGGTGCCCTCGGGGCGCGAGGGGATGCGCACCGTGAGCGGGTTCTCGTCGGCCAGCGGCGGCTCTTCCACCGCCTTCTTGACGCTGTAGGAAACGATCTTGGAGTTGATCTCGACGGCCATCAGGAGGCTCCTCCGGAAAGTTGTTGGGTGGCGCAAAGCTTCCATCGCTCGGGGCTATTCCGGCAAATGCCGTTATTACCACTTGCCATAGGTGCCTTCCTTCAGCGCGTCATAGAGGTTGGCCGCGTTGTGCTCCTCGCCGTCGTAGATGACCTTCTCGTCACCGGCGAGCTCCACGCTCTCGCCGTTCTCCAGCTCGAAGACGTAGGTGGTGTTCTTGAGGTCGTCCTCGCGTACCAGCACCCCTTGGAAAGCCTCGGGGTTGAAGCGGAAGGTGGTGCAGCCCTTGAGCTTGCTGGCGTAGGCGTCCAGGTAGAGGTCCTTGAACTCCCCGAAGGGGAACTCGGTGGGCACGTTCACCGTCTTGGAGATCGCCGAATCGACCCAGGCCTGGGCGGCGGCCTGCACCGCCACGTGCTGCTTCGGGCTCACCGCGTCGGCGGTGATGAAGTAGTCCGGCAGGTCGCTCTCCACGGCATCGGCGGCGATGAAGTGGCGGTAGGCCGCCAGCTCGAAGGAGACCACCTCGACCTGATCCTTGGTCTTCTTGCCCGACTGGATGACGTTGCGGAAGTAGCGGTGCGAGAACGACGGCTCGATGCCGTTGGAGGCGTTGTTGCCCAGCGACAGCGAGATGGTGCCGGTGGGCGCGATGGAGCTGTGGTGGGTGAAGCGCGCGCCATGCTCGGCGAGCGCCGCGACCAGCTCCGGCTCCACCTCGGCGACCTTCTGCATGTAGCGGCTGTAGCGCGCATGCAGGATGCGGCCGGGGACCTTGTCGCCGATCTCGTAGCCGTCCTGCTTGAGCTCCGGGCGCTCGCGCAGCATCTTCGGGGTGATCTCGTAGTCCTCGGCAAGCGCCGGGGCCATGCCCTTCTCGCGGGAGAGCTCCAGGGCCTGCTTCCAGCCCTCGAGGGCCAGGTTGCGGCTCACCTCCTCGGTGAAGGCCAGCGACTCCGGCGAGCCGTAGGGGATCTTGAGCATGGTCAGGGTGGAACCCAGGCCCAGAAAGCCCATGCCGTGACGGCGCTTGGCCTCGATCTCGCGGCGCTGGCCCTCCAGCGGCAGGCCGCTGATCTCCACCACGTTGTCGAGCATGCGGGTGAAGATCGCCACCACCTGGCGGTAGCGCTCCCAGTCGAAGCGCGGCTTCTTGCCGAAGGGGTCGATGACGAAGCGGGTCAGGTTCACCGAGCCCAGCAGGCAGGCGCCCTCGGGCGGCAGCGGCTGCTCGCCGCAGGGGTTGGTGGCGCGGATCTCCTCGCAGAACCAGTTGTTGTTCATGCGGTTGACCTGGTCGATCAGGATGAAGCCCGGCTCGGCGTAGTCGTAGGTGGAACGCATGATGGTGTCCCACAGCTCGCGGGCCTTGATCACCTCGACGATGCGGCAGGCCACGCGGCCCTCGGCGTCGACGGTATAGCCCTCCTCCACCACCGGCCAGTCGCGATAGATCAGCTCGCTCTCCTGGACGTCATCCTTCTCGCCCGGGTGCAGCGGGAAGGCCAGCGGCCAGTCGGTGTCGTTCTTGACCGCCTCCATGAACTCGTCGGTGATCAGCAGGCTCAGGTTGAACTGGCGCAGGCGGCCCGCCTCGCGCTTGGCCTCGATGAACTGGCGCACGTCGGGGTGGCCGACGTCGAAGGTGCCCATCTGGGCGCCGCGGCGACCGCCCGCCGAGGCCACCGTGAAGCACATCTTGTCGTAGATATCCATGAACGCCAGGGGGCCATTGGTGCCGGCACCGGCGCCGAACACGAAGGCGCCCTTGTGGCGCAGGGTGGAGAAGTCGTAGCCGATGCCGCAACCTGCCTTGAGGGTCATGCCGGCATCCACCACGGAGTCGAGGATATCGTGCATGGAGTCGCGGATGGTGCGCGACACCGTGCAGTTGATCAGGCTCACCGCCGGCTTGTAGGCCTCGGCGCCGGCGTTGGACATGATGCGCCCGGCGGGGATGGCGCCGTTCTCCAGCGCCCAGCGGAACTTCGGCAGCCATGCGTCGGCCTGCTTGCCTTCCACCGCGGCCAGCGCCCGGGCCACGCGGTCCCAGGTGGCGGCCACATCCTGGTCCACGGGCTTGCCGTGACGGTCCTTGAGGCGGTACTTGGCGTCCCAGATGTCGCGGGACGGCCCCTGCAGGGGCACCTCGTTGGATGACTTCACTGCCTTGGTGGAAGTGCTCATTCGGATGGCTCCGGAAGTTGTCGGTTACGGTTTCAGCTCGTTCGGTTGGCCAGCCGCTCCAGGCGGACCAGCAGTTCGCCGAAGGGGCCCTGGGCCAGCCCCTCCTCGCGACCGTCGAGCAGGTTCTTGACCATCAGCCCCAGTTCGGTGTCGCCCTCGATCAGCAGCCGGCGCTGGAAGAACAGCGCGTCGGGGTCCTCGCGGCGGGTGGCCAGGCAGAGGAACTCCCGCCAGCCGCCACGGATGGTGGCCTCGCCGGGCTCGGTACACACCGCCAGGCGCTCGCCCGCCAGGGTGAGGGTCAGCGCCATGCCGAGATCCTCGATGGCCAGGGTGATGCGCCGCCCCGCCAGGGCGTCGAACTCCCCCTCGGCCAGGGGCTCGGCGAAGGTGCGGTTGAGCAGCGGCTCCACCAGGCGGCGCTTGAGGCCGACCGGCACGCGCGGATCGAGGGCGCGAATCAGGTGGGCGGGCGCGGGAGGACGCGGCAGGGACGGTAACGGTAACAACGGCAGGGACATGACAGCTCTCCTGAGGGTAACCATGCGGCCAGGGCCGCCGAACCGCTCATCCTAGGCCGGTGCTTCCGGGGCTGCACTGACATGCATCATGTCGGTGCCGGGCCCTGTGTTCACCCGCGGCTTACCTACCATATATAGACCATATCTCACCGGCAAGCCCCATATCTGGTGCAAGCCGGTGGTTAACATGACCCTTTTTCATTTGACAGCGAAGCGGCCGTGAAGCGGTCGCGATCTCAGTCGAGGCGGCGGTAGATCAGGTCCCAGACGCCGTGGCCGAGCTTCTCGCCGCGCGCCTCGAACTTGGTCAGCGGGCGGAACGCCGGACGCGGCACATAGGGGGCGGTCTCGGGCCCGGCGGTGTTGGCGTAACCGGGGGCGGCGTCCATCACCTCGGCCATCCATTCGGCGTAGGCCTCCCAGTCGGTGGCCAGGTGGAAGGTGCCGCCGACCTTGAGCCGCGTGCGCACCAGCTCCACGAAGGCGGGCTGCACGATGCGCCGCTTGTGGTGCTTCTTCTTGGGCCAGGGGTCGGGGAAGAAGAGCTGCACGGTGTCGAGGCTCGCCTCGGGCAGGCACTCCTCGAGCACCCGCAGGGCGTCCTCGCGGTAGACCCGCAGGTTGGTCAGGCCGCGCTTGTCGGCCTCGTCCAGCAGCTTGCCCACGCCGGGGGCGTGCACCTCGATGCCGATGAAGTCGGTGTCGGGGTGGGTCTCGGCCTGCTCCACCAGAGAGGCGCCCATGCCGAAACCGATCTCCACCACCCGGGGGGCCTCGCGGCCAAACAGGGCGACGAGATCCTGGCGGCCATCGGCCAGGGTCAGCCCCAGCCGCGGCCACACCTCCTCGAGCCCGCGGGTCTGGGCCTGGGTCATGCGCCCGGCACGCAGCACATAGCTCTTGATGCCGCGGCGGTGGAGGGGGGCGTCTGGGCCCTCGGGGCCCGTGGTCTTGTCGTCGTGTCGCGGGTCGGTCATGGCGCGGGGCAGCTCTTCTTGGCATGGATCAACCGGGGGCGCGTATTGTAGCGGCTACGGGCGCCGCCGGGTACGGTAGGCGGCCAAAGCCGGCGGACTCACGAGGCTGATCGGCGCCTCTCGTACAAGGCTGCGCAACCGTCGCGGCCATTCAAGACAAGGAGATTGCGAATGCAGGACAAGGGATGGTGGCTGGGGGCGGCGCTCTCCGGCGCCCTGGTGGTGATCGCCGGCGCCTTCGGCGCCCATGCCCTGGAGGGGCAGCTGGCCCCGCGGCTGGCGGCGGCCTTCGAGACCGGGGTGCGCTACCAGGCGTGGCACACCCTGGCGCTGCTGGCGGTGCTGGCCTGGCGCGCCTCACGCCCGATCGCCGGCCAGCGGCTGGCCATGGCGCTGTGGGCGGCCGGCATCGCGCTCTTCTCCGGCTCGCTGTATGCCATGGCGCTCACCGGCGCGACGGGGCTGGGGATGATCACCCCGATCGGCGGGGTGCTGATGATCGGCGGCTGGCTGACGCTGGCCGCGGCCATCCTGCGGGCGCGCTGAGGGCGTCAGTCGCGATCGGGCAGGGCGTAGGTGGCGGTGACCAGGGCCACCGGCTCCTCGCCCCCGGCGGAGAAGAGCTGCACCTCGCCCACCGCCAGGCGGCGCCCCAGCTTGAGGATGCGGGCGGTGGCGATGATGTCGCGGTCGCCCCGGGGGCGGCGAAGGAAGCGGCAGTGCAGGTCGCTGGTGACCGCCATGGGCTCGGGACCGATCTCGGCGAGGATCGCCACGTAGAGGCAGACGTCGGCCAGCCCCATCAGGGTGGGGCCCGAGACGCTGGCGCCGGGACGCAGGTGGTCGTCGTCGATGGCCAGGCTCATGGTGGCCTTCATGTGATCGACGGCCTCGATGGTGCCGAAACGCTGGGGAAACACCTCGTCGAGGAAGTCCTCGATGGCGGCGGCGGTCATCACGGGCATGGCGAGCCTCCCTGCTGTGGCGATGGAAAGCCACCACCTTAGCCGACCGGTCCCGACGCCGACAGTGCCCGAAGGTCGAGCCCGCCAACGAAGGCGCCCCCGCGGCATGACCGCAGGGGCGCTCCCCGACGCCTTTCGTTGTGCTGCCTTACTTCGCCTTGTGCACGGCGCGCCAGTGGTGCAGCAGCGGCTCGGTGTAGCCGGCGGGCTGCACGCGGCCCTTGAAGATCAGGTCGCTGGCGGCCTGGAAGGCGCTGGAGGCCTGGAAGTCGGCGCTCATCGGCGTGTAGTCCGGGTCGCCGGCGTTCTGCTCGTCGACCACCCTGGCCATGCGCTCCAGGGTCTCCTGGACCCGGGCGGCGTCGACCACGCCATGGTGCAGCCAGTTGGCGATGTGCTGGCTGGAGATCCGCAGGGTGGCGCGGTCCTCCATCAGGCCCACGTCATGGATGTCCGGCACCTTGGAACAGCCCACGCCGTGCTCGACCCAGCGCACCACATAGCCGAGGATGCCCTGGCAGTTGTTGTCGAGCTCCTGCTGGATCTCCGCATCGCTCCAGTCGGCGCTCTCGGCCACCGGCACGGTGAGCAGGTCATCCAGGAGGTCCGGTTCGCCCTGGCCTTCCAGCTCGCGCTGGATGGCGGCGACGTCCACCTGGTGGTAGTGCAGGGCATGCAGGGTGGCGGCGGTGGGCGAGGGCACCCAGGCGGTGTTGGCACCGGCCTTGGGGTGGCCGACCTTCTGCTCCAGCATCGCGGCCATCAGGTCCGGCATGGCCCACATGCCCTTGCCGATCTGGGCGCGGCCGCGCAGGCCACAGGCCAGGCCGACCTGGACGTTGTTCTTCTCGTAGGCCTGGATCCAGGCGGCGCTCTTCATGTCGCCCTTGCGGATCATCGGGCCCGCCTCCATGGCGGTGTGCATCTCGTCGCCGGTGCGGTCGAGGAAGCCGGTGTTGATGAACACCACCCGCGAGCTCGCTTCGTTGATGCAGGCCTTGAGGTTGACCGTGGTGCGGCGCTCCTCGTCCATGATGCCCATCTTGAGGGTGTCGCGGGCCATGCCCAGCAGATCCTCGATGCGACCGAAGAGCTCGTTGGAGAAGGCGACCTCCTTCGGCCCGTGCATCTTGGGCTTGACGATGTAGACCGAGCCCTCGCGGGAGTTGCGCGCCTCGCCCTCGCCCTTCTTCAGGTCGTGCAGGGCGATCAGGCTGGTGAGGATGCCGTCGAGGATGCCCTCGGGCAGTTCGTTGCCCTCGGCGTCGAGCACCGCCGGGGTGGTCATCAGGTGGCCGACGTTGCGCACGAACATCAGCGAGCGGCCCGGCAGGGTGACGCTGCCGCCTTCGGTGTTCTGCCAGGTGCGGTCGGCGTTGAGGCGGCGGGTGAAGGTCTTGCCGCCCTTCTCCACCTGCTCCTCCAGATCGCCCTTCATCAGGCCCAGCCAGCTGGCGTAGACGCCCACCTTGTCCTCGGCGTCCACCGCGGTCACGGAGTCCTCGCAGTCCATGATGGTGGTCACCGCCGCCTCGACCACCACGTCCTTGACGCCGGCCGGGTCGGTCTTGCCGATCGGGTGGCTCGGGTCGATCTGGATCTCCAGGTGCAGGCCGTGGTGGCTCAGCAGGATCGCCTCGGGGCTCTCGGCCGGGCCGTTGAAGCCCACCAGCTTGCCGGCGTCCTTGAGGCCGGTCTCGCGGCCGCCCTCCAGGGTGACCATCAGGTGGCCGTCACGCAGCGCATACTTCACGGCATCGCGGTGGGAGCCGGTTGCCAGCGGCGCGGCGCGGTCCAGCACGCCGCGGGCGTAGGCGATGACCTTCTCGCCACGCCTGGGGTTGAAGCTCGTGCCCTTCTCGGCACCGTCCTCCTCGGAGATGGCGTCGGTGCCGTAGAGGGCGTCGTAGAGGCTGCCCCAGCGGGCGTTGGCGGCGTTCAGCGCGTAGCGGGCGTTGTTGACCGGCACCACCAGCTGGGGGCCGGCCTGGACGGCGATCTCGCGATCCACGTTGGCGGTGGTGACCTTCACCGTCTCCGGCGCCTCGGCCAGGTAGCCGATCTCCTCGAGGAAGGCGCGGTAGGCGGCCATGTCGCGCACCGGGCCCGGGTTCTCGCGGTGCCAGGTGTCGAGCTTCTCCTGCAGGCGGTCGCGCTCGGCGAGCAGTTCGCGGTTCCTTGGGGTCAGATCATGGAAGAGGGCATCGACCCCGGCCCAGAAGGCCTCGGCGTCGATCCCGGTGCCCGGCAGCGCCTGCTCGGTGATGAAACGGTCCAGCTCGGCGGCCACCTGAAGGCGGTGACGCGTGACACGTTGGGTCATGGGGGATCTCCTCGCACGGGGCAGGCGGTGGGTGCACACCGGTCTGCCGACAACAGGGGTTGGGTGACTGCGTGGGGTCAAGTTTGTGGAAAATCGTTCCACATGTAAAGCCGGAATGGCCTCGCCGACGCGTGGACTCGACCAAAAGATAAGACCTCCGCCGGGATCCCGCGAAACGAGCATGGTGCCGCCTTGCGCTTGGGGCTAGCATGAGGCAGCACTGCGGAGGATGCGATGAGCGACTTCACCCCCCTACAGGCCCTGGGCCCCTTCCGGCGGATCGATCCGGCCGAGGAGCACCCTGCCGGCGTCCATCTGGAGCGCTACCTGGGCCACTATGGCCTGGCGCCCCTGCTCGCCGAGCACGTGGGGCTGCACCTGGGCTTCCTGGAGGCCGGCGACTTCCGCCTCTGGGCCTCGGTATGGAGCCCCGCCGCGCCCATCGGTACCGCCTTCGTGGTGCACGGCTACTTCGACCATCTGGGCCTCTATCGCCACCTGCTCGAGCACCTGCTGGCGCGCGGCTGGCGGGTGGTGCTCTGGGACCTGCCCGGCCACGGGCTCTCCAGCGGGCCGCGCGCCTCCATCGACGACTTCGACGACTACGCCGGCTGCCTGCACGCCCTGCAGCGCCACCTCGAGGCGGAGGCGCTGGCCCCGCACCCCTGGCTGGGCATCGGCCAGAGCACCGGGGCAGCGATACTCGCCACCGACGCCCTGACCCGCGGCGAGGCGGGCCAATGGGCGGGCCTGGCGTTGCTGGCGCCGCTGGTGCGCCCCTGGGGGTGGCGCCAGGCCAGCTGGCTGCACCTGCTGGCGGGCCCCTTCCTGCGCTCCATCCCGCGCAAGTTCAGCGACAACTCCACCGATGCCGAGTTCGCCGCCTTCCTGCGCGAACGCGACCCGCTGCAGGCCGACCGCGTGGCGGTGGACTGGGTCAGCGCCATGCGCCGCTGGATGCCCCGCCTGCTAGCGCTGCCCCCCAACCCGGTACCGACCCTGATCCTGCAGGGCGAGCAGGACCTCACCGTGGACTGGGAGTGGAACCTCGAGGTGCTCCGCGAGAAGTTCCCCCATGCCGAGGTGCACCTCCACCCCGAGGCGCGCCATCACCTGGTCAACGAGGCGGCGCCCATCCGCCAGGCGCTGTTCGACAGCCTGGATCGCTTCATCGACACCCTGGCGCCGCGTGCCGCCATGGAGGAGACGTCATCATGAGGCGCCCGCTGCCCCGCCCGGCCGGCCTGCTGGCCCTGGCCCTGCTCGCCGGCTGCGCCGGCACCCCGGAGCGCCCCGACACCGTGCGCCAGGCGCTCTTCAACCTGGGCGAGCGCGCCGCCGAGCGGGTGATGGCGGCGTCCGCCCTGCCGCGCCCGGTGGGCGACCAGGTGCTGCTGCTGGCCCGCCCCGAGGTCAACGCCGAGCTCGGCATCGACCAGGAGCGCCTCCACGAGAGCCTGGTACGCGCCCTGCTGGCGGTCGGCGACGGCCCCCAGGTGCTCGACTGGGGCGACGACATAAGCGAGGGCGGCGACAACCTGTGGCGCCTGGAGAGCCGCCTGCTGGCCGACGGCCCGCGCCTATCGCTCTCCGACCGCGAGTTGCTGCCCTACCGCCTGACGCTGACCCTGCGCCGCCCCGGCGAGGCGGCGGCCAGCTGGGAGGAGAGCCTGCAGGGCGCACTGGACGCCACGGCGCTATGACCACCGCCAGAGGCGCCGGGGGCAGGCCGAAGCGGGGGTCCGAGGACCAGGGATGGCCGAGGTAGTGAACAGGGAGGTATTCACAGCGCCCCCTCGCAGGCCTGTCGCCGGAAAAGCCTTGAGCGATACATGTACCAGCGATAGTCCGGAACTTACCCCTTGAGGAGTCTATCGAGCTGGCGATAGCCCACCGCCTCGATCAGCTGCTCGCGCTCGGGTCGCGCCGCGCCGGCGAGGTCGGCCAGGGTCAGCGCCACCCGCAGCACCCGATGGTAGGCCCGCGCCGAGAGCTTGAGCCTCTCCAGCACCCCCGCCAGCCAGGCGCGGTCCGCCGACGAGAGGCCGCAGGCCACCTCCAGCTCGCGCCCCGCCAGGTGGGCGTTGAGGGCGCCTCGCGCCAGCTGGCGCTCGCGGGCGGCGAGCACCCGCCGGCGCACCGTGGCGGAATCCTCCCCGGGCTGGCCGGCGGTGAGCTGCTCCGGCGGCAGCGCCGGCACCTCCACCTGCAGGTCGATGCGATCGAGCAGCGGCCCGGAGAGCCGGGACTGGTAGCGCTGGATCTGTGCCGCGGTGCAGTGGCAAGGCTGGCGCGGGTCGCCCAGATGGCCGCAGGGGCAGGGATTCATCGCCGCTACCAGCATGAAGCGCGCCGGATAGCGGCGCTCATGGCTGGCCCGGGCGATATGGATGCGTCCCGACTCCATGGGCTCGCGCATCACCTCCAGCACATGGCGCGGGAACTCCGGCAGCTCGTCGAGGAACAGCACGCCGTGGTGGGCCAGGGAGATCTCGCCGGGGCGAGGCCGCGCACCGCCGCCCACCAGGGCCACCGCGCTGGCGGTATGGTGCGGGGCCCGGAAGGGGCGCCGCCCCCACTCGGCGCGCAGCGGCAGGCCGCTGACCGAGCGCACCGCCGCCACCTCCAGCGCCTCGTCGTCGGTGAGCGGGGGCAGGATGCCGGGCAGGCGGCTGGCCAGCATCGTCTTGCCGGTGCCGGGCGGGCCGGCGAACAGCAGGTTGTGGGCACCGGCGGCGGCGACCTCCAGGGCGCGGCGGGCCTGAAACTGGCCGCGCACCTCGGCGAGGTCGGGCGGCGGCCGAAGTGCCTCGGGCGGGCGCGACAGCCGGTGGGGGGCGATGGGGGCCTGGCCCAGCAGATGGGCGACCACCTCCAGCAGGTGGTCGGCGGGGAGCACCTCGAGCTCGCCGGCCAGGGCCGCCTCGTCGGCGTTGGCCCGCGGCACGATCAGCCGGCGACCGGCGCGCCGCGCGGCCAGGGCCAGCGGCAGCACGCCCTCCACCGGGCGCAAGGTACCGTCCAGCGCCAGCTCGCCGACGCTCTCCGCCTGCGCCAGGCAGTCGGGTGGCAGCTGGCCGGAGGCGAGCAGCAGCCCCAGGGCGATGGGCAGGTCGAAGCGGCCGCCCTCCTTGGGCAGGTCGGCGGGCGCCAGGTTGAGGGTGATGCGTCGCAGCGGGTACTCGAAGCCGGCGTTGACCAGGGCGCTGCGCACCCGCTCGCGGCTCTCCTTCACCGCCGTCTCTGGCAGCCCGACCAGCGTCATGCTGGGCAGGCCGTTGGAGAGATGCACCTCCACCTGCACCTCGGGTGCCTCCAGGCCGAGCCCGGCCCGGCTATGCACGATCGCCAGCGTCATGGGCGTTCCCTCGCGGTAGCACTGCTCTCAGGCTAGTCCAGGCCGCGGCGGGTCGCCCGGCGCGGCTTCAGGAGGCGGCGTCCCCGCCCTTGCGCTCGGTGCGCGCTCCGTCACCGTCGGGATCGCTCGCCGCCTGGGCGTCGGCGCCCTGGGCGGCTGCGGCAGGGCCGCCGGCCTGGGCCTCCACCAGTGCCTCAAGGGCGGCGACCTGCTTCTCCAGCGACTCCACCCGCGAGCGGGTGCGCTGCAGCACGTCCATGAGGATGTCGAAGTCCTCCCGCGAGACCAGCTCCAGGCGGTCGAAGGCGCCCTTCACCACCTGCTGCACCCCCTTCTGGATCTCCTCGGGGGCCTGGGAGGCACCCTGCAGGCGCTCGCCGATCTGCTGGGCCAGGCGGCCGATCCTGTCCTGGGTCACCATGACGCGTCTCCTGTTGGTCAATGACTGCCTACAGGATACGCGCGCCACCGCCGGGACGCATGCCCTCCTGACTGTCGGCGCCTGCCCCACCGGGGCGCATCTGTGCCCTCCCCGACGCACCAGCACGGTGCATCGAGCCGCTCGCCTCGAGCCACTCCCCCCATTCTTGTCGGCATACATCGGGGTAACTCGTTGAACTTCCAGCATGATCATTATCGATGGCACGCCCTGCGCATCGGCCAGTTCAGCCGCCCCATCGGGTTGCCTCCCATCCCTACGAGGAGACAGGACATGAAGCTGATCACCGCCATCATCAAGCCCTTCAAGCTGGACGACGTCCGCGAGGCGCTGGCCGACAACGGCGTGCAGGGCATCACCGTCACCGAGGTCAAGGGCTTCGGCCGCCAGAAGGGCCACACCGAGCTCTATCGCGGCGCCGAGTACGTCGTCGACTTCCTGCCCAAGGTCAAGATCGAGATCGCCGTGGACGACGGCCGCCTGGAGAGCGTGCTCGACGCCATCTGCGCCGCCGCCGGCAGCGGCAAGATCGGCGATGGCAAGGTCTTCGTCACGCCGCTGGAGGACGTGATCCGCATCCGTACCGGCGAGCGCGGCGCCGACGCCGTCTAAACCGCCATCGATTGCCGCTTCCCCGACTGGAGAACCTGCCATGAGTGAACTGACAGAACTGAGCTATGCGCTCGATACCTTCTACTTCCTGATCTGCGGCGTGCTGGTGATGTGGATGGCCGCCGGCTTCGCCATGCTCGAGGCCGGCCTGGTCCGTGCCAAGAACACCGCCGAGATCCTCACCAAGAACATCGCCCTGTTCGCCATCGCCTGCACCATGTACCTGCTGGTGGGCTACTACATCATGTATTCCAGCCCTGGCGGCGGCATCCTGCCCAACATCGGCGTCCTGCTGGGCAGCGAGAACGGCATCGATGCCGTGGTGGATGGCGGCGACGACGCTCCCTACTACTCCATGCGCGCCGACTACTTCTTCCAGGTGGTGTTCGTGGCGACCGCCATGTCCATCGTCTCCGGGGCCGTGGCCGAGCGCATGAAGCTGTGGGCCTTCCTCGCCTTCGCGGTGGTGATGACCGGCCTGATCTACCCGGTCTCCGGCTACTGGACCTGGGGCGGCGGCTGGCTCTCCGAGGCCGGCTTCTCCGACTACGCCGGCTCCGGCATCGTGCACATGGCAGGCGCCGCCGCGGCACTCGCCGGCGTGCTGATCCTCGGACCGCGCAAGGGCAAGTACGGCAAGGACGGCAGCATCTACGCCATCCCCGGGGCCAACCTGCCGCTGGCCACCCTGGGCACCTTCATCCTGTGGATGGGCTGGTTCGGCTTCAACGGCGGCTCCGAGCTCAAGGTCTCCGACGTCGCCTCCGCCAACAACATGGCCCAGGTGCTGGTCAACACCAACGCCGCCGCCGCCGGCGGGGTGATCGCGGCGCTGATCGTGGCCAAGCTGTGGTTCCGCAAGGCCGACCTGACCATGACCCTCAACGGCGCCCTGGCCGGCCTGGTGGCGATCACCGCCGACCCGCTCTCTCCCTCCGCGCTGAGCGCGGCGCTGATCGGCGCCGTGGGCGGGGCCATCGTGGTGGCCGCCATCGTCGCCCTGGACAAGCTGAGGGTCGACGACCCGGTGGGCGCCATCTCGGTGCACGGCGTGGTCGGCATCTGGGGCCTGCTGGCGGTGCCGCTCACCAACGGCGACGCCAACTTCGGCGCCCAGCTGCTCGGCATCGTCGGCATCTTCGCCTGGGTCTTCCTCGCCAGCCTGGTGGTCTGGAGCATCATCAAGGCGGTGATGGGCATCCGCGTCACCGAGGAGGAGGAGTACGAGGGCGTCGACCTGGTGGAGTGCGGCCAGGAGGCCTACCCCGAGTTCAGCGGCTCCGGCAAGTAACCCGCCACCGCCCAGCAAGGATGCCATCCGGCCCCCGTCAGGGGGCCTTTTCTCTTCCCCGCCGGCGGGGTGTATCCTGTAGGTTATCCGCCCTACCGACGGCGGCAGGCCCGCCCACGAATCACGAGGAACCGACCATGAAACTGGTGACCGCCATCATCAAGCCCTTCAAGCTCGACGACGTGAGGGAATCCCTCTCGGAGATCGGCGTCCAGGGCATCACCGTGACCGAGGTCAAGGGCTTCGGCCGCCAGAAGGGCCACACCGAGCTCTACCGCGGCGCCGAGTACGTGGTGGACTTCCTGCCCAAGGTGAAGCTCGAGGTCGCCGTGGACGACGACATGGCGGAGAAGGTGATCGACGCCATCACCAGCGTCGCCAACACCGGCAAGATCGGCGACGGCAAGATCTTCGTCACCCCGCTCGAGCAGGTGATCCGGATCCGCACCGGCGAGACCGGCAAGGATGCCGTCTGATAGCTGGAAGACAGCCTGATGAATAGCACCGCCTCCGTGGCAAGACCACGGAGGCGGTTTTTCTTCCAGCTTGAGGCTTCCAGGCGCGAAGCGCCGCTCTAGGCTCCCGTCCCGGCGCAGCCGGGTCACTTCTCGACGAATGCCCGCTCGATCACGTAGTCGCCGGGTTCGCCCATGCGCGGCGAGATCTTGAAGCCCAGCTCGTCGAGCAGCTCGCTGGTGCTCTCCAGCATCGCCGGGCTGCCGCAGATCATGGCGCGATCCTGCTTGGGGTCCAGCGCCGGCAGGCCGGTATCCTCGGCGAGCTTGCCGCCGCGGATATGGTCGGTCAGGCGCCCCTTGGTGTGGAACTCCTCGCGGGTCACGGTGGGGTAGTAGACCAACTTCTCGCTGATCTCCTCGCCCAGGTACTCGTGGGCCGGCAGCGCCTGCTGGATGAAGTCGGCGTAGGCCAGCTCGCTGACGTGGCGCACGCCGTGCACCAGCACCACCTTCTCGAAGCGCTCGTAGACCTCGGGGTCCTGGATCAGGCTCATGAAAGGGGCCAGGCCGGTACCGGTGGAGAGCAGGTAGAGGTTGCGCCCCGGCAGCAGGTCGTCGGTGACCAGGGTGCCGGTGGGCTTGCGGCTGACCATGATCTGGTCGCCCACCTGGAGGTGCTGCAGCCGAGAGGTGAGGGGGCCGTCGGGCACCTTGATGCTGAAGAACTCCAGGTGGTCCTCGTAGTTGGGGCTGGCGATGGAGTAGGCGCGCATCAGCGGCTTGCCCTCCACCTCCAGGCCGATCATCACGAACTGGCCGTTCTTGAAGCGCAGGCTGCGCTCGCGGGTGGTGCGGAAGCTGAACAGGGTGTCGTTCCAGTGGTGGACGCTGAGCACCTCTTCCAGGGCGAACTTGCTCATGCCGGCTCCTCTAGGTGTCAAAGAGACTTATATGCTCAAAAAGAATAAAAGCAACTTTAAGGTTTGCATTGAATTCTAAGCCAGGAGGCGTTATCTGTTAAATGGATTGTATGGATAACCTTTATCCATGACATTGATATGGATCATCGGAGGCCTCCCATGCGCTTCACCCTTCGACAGCTGGAAGTCTTCGTGGCGGTGGCCCAGCACGAGAGCGTGTCACGGGCCGCCCGGTCCCTGGCGCTCTCCCAGTCCGCCGCCAGCAGCGCCCTGGCCGAGCTGGAGCGGCAGTTCGACTGCCAGCTGCTCGACCGCCACGGCAAGCGCCTGCGCCTCAACGCCCTGGGCTTCCAGCTCCTGCCCAAGGCGGTGGCGCTGCTCGACCGCGCCGAGGAGGTGGAGGAGCTGCTCCACGGTCAGCAGGGCATCGGCGTGCTCGACGTCGGCGCCACCCTGACCATCGGCAACTACCTGGCCACCCTGCTGATCAGCGACTTCATGCAGCGCTATCCGGGCAGCCGGGTGCGCCTGGCGGTGCGCAACACCCGCGCCATCGTCGAGAGCGTGCGCCACCACCGCCTCGACCTGGGGCTGATCGAGGGGCAGTGCGAGGAGGAGGACGTGGTCACCCAGCCCTGGGTGGAGGATGAGCTGGTGGTGTTCTGCTCGCCGCGCCATCCCCTGGCCGGGGCCGGCGAGGTGGAACTCAACCGGCTGCTGCGCGAGGCGTGGATCATGCGCGAGGAGGGCTCCGGCACGCGCCTGACCCTGGAGCAGGCGGCGCGCCACCGCCGCGGGCGCTTCAACGTGCTGCTGGAGCTGGAGCACACCGAGGGCATCAAGCGCGCGGTGGAATCGGGGCTGGGCATCGGCTGCGTCTCGCGGCTCGCCCTGCGCGACGCCTTCCGCCGCGGCAGCCTGGTGCCCATCGCCACCCCCGAGCTGGACCTGAGCCGCCAGTTCACCTTCATCTGGCACCGCCACAAGTACCTCGCCACCGGCATGCGCGAGTTCCTCAAGCTGTGCCGGCAGATGACCGAGGGGGTGACCCGCAGCGACCAGATCCACCTGCCGCCGGTGCCCTAAGGGCCCCCTCGGGTGGCCGCCCAACGGCAGCGGGCCCGGCGTTGCCGGGCCCGAGGAGATAGGCTTGAAGCGGGTCGTGCGGGGTCAGCGCATATCGCTGACCGCCTCCTGGATAGCCTCGCGGCTCGCCTTGGTGAGGTCCTTGGTCAGGGTGTGGATCACCAGCTTCGCGGTGGGGCCGTCGAGCTTGTCGCGCAACTGGCCGAGGAAGCGCGCCGGCGCCACCAGGATCAGCTTCTCCATGCTGTTGTCGGTGCGCGCCCGGTAGAGGCGCTCGGCCACCTCCTTGGCGAACACCTGCTCCTCGTGGGCCCGTGCCGTGCTCTCGCCACCGGCAGAGCGCGCCGAGGCCGAGGTCGACTCGTGCACCTCGGCCCCGCGATCCGTCACCAGGTCGCCCTCGTGCAGCCGGCTCGCCGAGTGCACCAGGCTCTCCTGCTCGACCAGCTTGAGCGCATCGCGGGTGAAGATCCGCGCCCGCGCCGCATCCGCCACCACGATATAGGTTGTCATAGCCACTCCTTGATACCGGTGGATCGACGGCCGACGCCGCGCCAGCCGCCTCTGGATCAACCATGACAAGCGCCGGGAGCTTGGTCAACAACGCAGCCTTGGCCCTAGCGGGCAAGCCGGCGGCGCAGGCCGGCCAGCAGCAGCACGGCGAACGCCGCGCCGAGGCCGTTGGCCAGGATATCGGCCCCGTCGCCGCCGCTGCGGCCCGCGACCGGCAGCTGGGCGAACTCGATGGCGACGCCGTAGCCGGCGGCGAGCAGCAGGGCCTGCGGCAGGCGCACCCCGGCCAGACCGATCAGGCCGGCGAGGCCGGCATAGCCGACGAAGTGGTTGAGCTTGTCCCAGGGCAGGCGGCTGGGCATCGCCTCGCCGGGGGTCAGGCTGCCCAGGGCGATGACCAGGGCCGCCAGGACGGCCAGCGCCGCCCACAGGCGGCGCCGGTCGTGCAGGTGGCGAAGGGCCTCGCGCCAGGACCCTTCAGCCATGGGCGATGCTGCGGTGATAGGCGGGGCTGAGGTCGTGCAGCGCCTCCATGAAGGCGCTAACCCGGTCGGGGTCGGTGAACTGGCTGATGCCGTGGCCGAGGTTGAAGACATGCCCCGGCCCCCCGCCGTAACTCTCCAGGATGCGCCCCACCTCGGCGCGGATCGCCTCGGGGCGGGCGAACAGCACGTTGGGATCGAGGTTGCCCTGCAGCGCCACCTCGTGGCCCACCCGGGCACGGGCGTCGGCGAGCTCGGTGGTCCAGTCCAGGCCCACGGCGTCGGGGCCGGCCAGGGCGATATCCTCGAGCCACTGGCCGCCGTTCTTGGTGAACAGGATCACCGGTACCTTGCGCCCCTCGTGCTCGCGGATAAGCCCGGCGACGATCTGCTCCATGTAGCGCAGCGAGAACTCCAGGTAGGCGGGGGTGGAGAGCACTCCGCCCCAGGTGTCGAAGATCTGCACCGCCTGGGCGCCGGCGCGGATCTGGGCGTTGAGGTAGTCGGTCACCGCCGTGGCCAGGGTATCGAGCAGGTCATGCATCACGCTGGGCGTGTCGTAGAGCATGGTCTTGACGTGGCGGAAGTCCTTGCTGGAGCTGCCCTCCACCATATAGGTAGCGAGCGTCCAGGGGCTGCCGGAGAAGCCGATCAGCGGCACCCGGCCAGCGAGCTCGCGGCGGATGGTGGCGACCGCCCGCATCACGTAGTCGAGGTCGCGCTCGGCATCGGGGGCGGCGAGCGCCGCCACCTCCTCGGCGCTGCGCACCGGCTTGCGGAACTTGGGTCCCTCGCCGGTCTCGAAGTAGAGCCCCAGCCCCATGGCATCGGGGATGGTGAGGATATCCGAGAAGAGGATCGCGGCATCCAGCGGGTAGCGCTCCAGGGGCTGCAGCGTCACCTCGCAGGCCAGGTCGTGGTTGCGGCACAGGTCCATGAAGTTGCCGGCCTCGGCACGGGTGGCGCGGTACTCCGGCAGGTAGCGTCCGGCCTGGCGCATCATCCATACCGGGGTGCGGTCCACCGGCTGGCGCGCCAGGGCGCGCAGAAAGCGATCGTTCTTGAGTTCCATGCGGCGATCTTCCACGAGAAATGTGCCCGGCATTGTACCCGATCATGGCGGACGGCGGCTGCGCCCGTGAGCCGGCGGCGGCTTCCTGCTAGAATGGCGCCCCACCCTGCGGCATCGCCCGCGGCCTGCTACCGAGGTACCCCGTGACGATTCGCTTCATCGCCGCCTCCCGACTGCCCACCCCCTGGGCCACCTTCACCATGCACGGCTTCGAGGACGAGGCCACCGGCAAGGATCATATCGCCCTGACCCTGGGCGACGTGGCCGATGGTGAGCCGGTGCTGGGGCGGGTGCACTCGGAGTGCCTGACCGGTGACGCCCTCTTCTCGATGCGCTGCGACTGCGGCTACCAGCTGCAGGAGGCGCTCAGGCGCATCGCCGAGGAGGGGCGCGGGGTGCTGCTCTACCTGCGCCAGGAGGGGCGCGGCATCGGGCTGCTCAACAAGATCCGCGCCTACCACCTGCAGGACGAGGGCGCCGACACCGTGGAGGCCAACGAGCAACTGGGCTTCGCCGCCGACCTGCGCCGCTATGACCTCTGCGTGCCGATGCTCGAGCACCTTGGCATCGCATCGCTTAGACTGATGACCAACAACCCGCGCAAGGTGGACGCCCTGACCCGGGCCGGCGTCAGCGTCGTGGAGCGGGTGCCCCTGACCACCGGCCTCAACCCCCACAACGAGCAGTACCTCTCCACCAAGGCGGGCAAGCTCGGCCATATGATGGCGCTGGGCGACTTCACCCAGGCCAGCGACGTGGATATCGAACGCAAGCCCTGAGGACGGGAGCGCCTCCCGTGATCGGGCCCCCTGCCGGGGAGGAGAGCCGATGAACGCCCCATCCCGCGAGACGGACACCCCCTTCAGCCTCGTCGAGGAGTGGCTGCACAGCATCAGCCACGGGATCGGCGCACTGCTGAGCCTGGCCGGGGTCATCGTGCTGCTGGTGCTGGCCAGCCTGGCGACCCGAGTGGATCCCTGGAAGCTCGCCGGCCTGGGTCTCTACGGCACCAGCCTGGTGCTGCTCTACGCCGCCTCGACGCTCTATCACGGCGTCCGGCATCCGCGCCTTAAGCGGCGGTTCCAGCTGCTGGATCACTGCGCCATCTACCTGCTGATCGCCGGCACCTACACGCCCTTCCTGCTGGTCAACCTGCGCGGCCCCACCGGCTGGACGCTGTTCGCCATGGTCTGGAGCCTGGCACTGGGGGGCATCGCCTGCAGGCTGCTCTGGCCCCACCGCTTCGCGGCGCTGCGCGTCGGCATCTACCTGCTGATGGGCTGGCTGATCCTGTTCGCCGGCGGCGAGATGGCCGAGCGGCTCCCCGCCGCGGGGCTCGCCCTGCTGGTGGCCGGCGGCCTCACCTACACCCTCGGCGTGCTCTTCTACGCCGTGCGCGCCATTCCCTTCAACCACGTCATCTGGCACCTGTTCGTGCTGGGGGGCAGCGCCTGCCACTACTTCGCGGTCTATACCGCCGTGCTGCCCTCCACGGACTGAGCGCGACGCACGCCGAGGGCGGCATCGTCAGGCCGCGCGGGCCTTGCGGATGCGCTCGTAGGCGTTGCCGATCTCGCTGGTGCGCTCCCGGGCGACCTCGCGCATGCTCTCCGGCAGCCCCTTGGCGGCCAGCTTGTCGGGATGGTTCTGGCTCATCAGCCGCCGGTAGGCGCGCTTGACCTCGGCATCGCTGGCGTCCTCCTCGACCCCCAGCACCCGGTAGGCATCCTCCAGGGAGAGCCCCCCCGAGGCACCCCCCGCGGCCTGCTCGGCGCCGCCGTGCAGCATCGCCTCGACCTGGGCGATCTCCGCCTCGGAGCAGCCCAGGCCGCGCACCACCCGCATCAGCATCTCGCGCTCGGCGGGATGCAGCTGGCCATCGGCGGCGATCGCCGCCATCTGCACCTGCAGGAAGACCTGGCGCAGGGCGGGCTGGGGGCCCAGCAGCGGGCGCAGCCTGGCCAGCTCGGCGTCCAGGTCGAAGTCCGGCGCCTTGCCGCGGTTGAAGTCGGCCCGGGCCCGGGCGCGCTGGGCCTCGTTGAGGCGCAGGCGATCCCACAGCACGCGAGAGGCCTGAAGCTCGTCCTCGCTGACGCGGCCGTCGGCCTTGCACAGGCAGCCCATCACCGCGAAGGTCGAGGCGAGGAACTGCGCCTGGGAGGCGGCCAGCTTGCCCAGCAGGCTGCGGCGCAGGCGCGCGACGAGCCAGTAGCCGAGCCCGCCGCCGACGAGCCCGCCCAGGGGCCCGCCGATCAAGAAGCCGAGCCCCGCTCCGATCAACACCAGGAACCACATCAGCGCGCCTCCTCTTCCGGAGCGCCGTCGCCGTCGAGGCGACGGCGGATGGCGGTCTCGATGCCGGCCGCGTCCAGGCCGCAATCGGCCAGCAGCTCCGCGGGCTTGCCATGCTCGACGAAGGCATCGGGCAGGCCCAGGTGGAGCAGCGCCGCGGCCACCCCCTCGGCGGCGAGCAGCTCGCCCACCGCACCGCCGGCACCACCGGCCACCACGTTCTCCTCCAGGGTGACCAGCAGGTCGTGGTCGGCGGCGGCGGCCAGCACGGCGTCGCGATCCAAGGGCTTCACCGAGCGCATGTTGAGATGGGTGGCGTCCAGTGACTCGGCCACCCGGGCGGCCGGACCGTTGAGGCTGCCGAAGGCGAGCAGGGCCACGCGACGCCCGGCCCGGGCGCCGCTCTCGCGGCGCTGCTCGGCCCGGCCGATGGGCAGCGGCTCGAGGTGGGCGGGAATCTCGACACCGGGGCCGGTGCCGCGGGGATAGCGTACCGCGGCGGGGCCGGGATGGTGGTAGGCGGCGCTGAGCATGGCGCGGCACTCCGCCTCGTCGGCCGGCGCCAGCACCACCAGGCCGGGCACGCAGCGCAGGTAGGCGAGGTCCAGGGCGCCGTGGTGGGTGGGGCCGTCCTCGCCCACCAGGCCGGCGCGGTCGATAGCGAAGGTGACGTCCAGCGACTGCACGGCCACGTCGTGGATCAGCTGGTCGTAGCCGCGCTGCAGGAAGGTGGAGTAGATCGCCACCACCGGCTTCATGCCCTCGCAGGCCATGCCAGCGGCCAGGGTCACCGCGTGCTGCTCGGCGATGGCCACGTCGTAGTAGCGCTCGGGGTACTCCCGGGAGAAGCGCATCAGGTCGGAGCCCTCGCGCATCGCCGGGGTGATGCCGACCAGGCGGGCGTCGACGGCGGCCATGTCGCAGAGCCAGTCGCCGAAGACATTGCAGTACTTCTTCTTCTTCGGGGCGGCAGGCGGCGTCACCGGCGGGGCGGTGGGCTTGAGCGGCGGCGGCGTCTCGCCGTTCTTCTCCAACTTGGTGATGGCGTGGTAGCCGATGGGGTCCGCCTCGGCGGGCAGGAAGCCCTTGCCCTTGCAGGTTTTCACATGGAGGAACTGCGGGCCTTCCAGGTCGCGCATGTTGCGCAAAGTCTGCAGCAGCAGCGGCAGGTCATGGCCGTCGATGGGGCCGATATAGTTGAAGCCCATCTCCTCGAAGAGGGTGGCCGGGCTGACCATCCCCTTCATGTGCTCCTCGGTGCGCCGCGCCAGCTCCAGCGCCCCGGGCAGGTGCGAGAGCACCTTCTTGCCGCCCTCGCGCATGGTGGTATAGGGCTTGCTGGTGAGGATCCGCGCCAGGTAGCTGGCGATGCCGCCGACATTCTCGGAGATCGACATCTCGTTATCGTTGAGCACCACCAGCAGGCTGGCGTCGACATGGCCGGCATGGGCCAGGGCCTCGAAGGCCATGCCCGCGGTGAGGGCACCATCGCCGATCACCGCGCAGACGCGGCGCTTCTCGCCGCGCGTGCGGGCGGCCAGCGCCATGCCCAGCGCCGCCGAGACGGAGGTGCTGGAGTGGCCGACGCCAAAGGTGTCGTACTCCGACTCGGCGCGCCGCGGGAAGGCCGCCAGGCCGCCATGCTGGCGGATGGTGGTCATCGCCTCGCGGCGACCTGTGAGGATCTTGTGGGGGTAGGCCTGGTGGCCCACGTCCCACACCAGGCGGTCATGGGGGGTCTCCAGCGCCTGGTGCAGAGCCACGGTGAGCTCGACGACGCCGAGGCCGGCCCCGAAGTGCCCCCCGGAGACGCCCACGCTGTAGAGCAGGTAGGCGCGCAGCTCGTCGGCCACCTGCGCCAGCTGCGCGGTGGACATGGCGCGCAGCGCCGCCGGGGTGTCCAGGGTGTCGAGGAGCGGCGTGGCCGGACGCTCGACGGGAATGTCATCGAACAGCTTCATGAGGGCATCTATCGTGTCAGTGGTCACGCTCGATCATGTATCGGGCCAGTGCCGCCAGCGGCTGCCCGGCCTCGCCCAGCGGCGCCAGGGCGGCGACGGCCTCCTCCACCAGCCCCGCGGCACGATCCCGGGCCCCCGCCAGCCCCAGCAGGGCCGGGTAGGTGGGCTTGTCGCGGGCGGCGTCGGCACCGGAGGCCTTGCCCAGGGTGGCGGTATCGCCGATCACGTCGAGGACGTCGTCGTGGATCTGGAAGGCCAGGCCGATGGCCCGGGCATAGGCCTCCAGGGCCGCCAGACGCGGGTCCTCCTCGGCCACCGCGGCGAGCCCGCCCAGGCGCACCGCGGCACGGATCAGCGCCCCGGTCTTGTGGGCATGCATGGTGGCCAGCGCCTCGACGTCGGGGTGGCCGCCCACGGCGGCGAGGTCCAGCGCCTGGCCGGCCACCATGCCGTCGCGTCCCGCCGCCTCGGCCAGGGTGAGGATCATCGGCGCCAGGCGCGGGTGGTCGCTGGCGGCGATCACCTCGAAGGCCAGCGACTGCAGGGCATCGCCGGCGAGGATCGCGGTGGCCTCATCAAAGGCGCGGTGCACGGTGGGCCGGCCGCGGCGCAGGTCGTCGTCATCCATGGCCGGCAGGTCGTCGTGGACCAGCGAGTAGGCGTGGATCAGCTCGATGGCCACAGCCGGCGCGTCGAGGCGGGCATCGTCGGCGCCCAGGGCGCGGCCGGCGGCATACACCAGCAGCGGGCGCAGGCGCTTGCCGCCCACCAGTACGCCATGGCGCATGGCCGCCTCCAGGCGCGGCGCAGAGGCGTCGCGCGAGTCGAACAGCGCCTCCAGGTGGGCATCGGCGCGGGCGCGATCCGCGGCCAGGGCGGCCGCCAGGGCGTCAGCGTTCACCATCGTCCTCCGTCGGCGGCGCGAAGGGCTCGAGCTCGATGCCGCCCTCGGCCCCCTCGGTCAGGGTGCGCACCTTGAGCTCCGCCTCGTCGAGACGCCGCTGGGCGTCGCGGGTCAGCCTGACCCCCTCCTCGAAGGCGGCCAACGACTCCTCCAGCGACAGCTCGCCGGACTCCAGCCGCGCCACCAGGCCCTCGAGCCGCTCGACGGTGGCGGCGAAGTCCCGCGGTGCGGCTGCCTCGGCCTGGGCCGGCCGGGACCGCTCGTTGCGCTCTGCCATGCTGCGTCTCACCGCCCCCTGATCGTCATGGAAAGGTCTTGCAAAGGGCGACAGTATACACGCTCCCCCCGGGGGGTCGTCTCCCCGTCGGCCAGGCCCGCTGGAGGCACCTACTTGCACCAGCCTCATGGGAGCAGCGCAGTATTTTCATCCTGGCTCATGTACCGGCTGTGCTATCATGCGCCCCTCTCACCTGTTCACGACACTGCATGCGGCTCGCGCCGGAAGGGGTTGATTCGACCATGGCCAAGACGTCCCTGGACAAGAGCAAGATCAAGATCCTGCTGCTCGAGGGCATCCACCAGACCGCGGTGGACAATCTGCGCAACACCGGGTACTCGAACATCGAGCACCTGCCCACCTCGCTGGACGAGGCATCGCTGATCGAAAAGATCCGCGACGTCCACTTCATCGGCATCCGCTCGCGCACCCAGCTCACCGAGCGCGTCTTCGCCGCCGCCGAGAAGCTGGTGGCCGTGGGTTGCTTCTGCATCGGCACCAACCAGGTCGACCTCGATGCCGCCCTCTCCCGCGGCATCCCGGTGTTCAACGCCCCCTACTCCAACACCCGCTCGGTGGCCGAGCTGGTGCTGGCCGAGGCGATCATGCTGCTGCGCGGCATCCCCGAGAAGAACGCCCGCGCCCACCAGGGCGGCTGGTTGAAGAGCGCCAGCAACTCCCACGAGGCGCGCGGCAAGACCCTGGGGATCGTCGGCTACGGCAGCATCGGCTCCCAGCTCTCGGTGCTGGCCGAGTCGCTGGGCTTCGACGTCATCTACTACGACGTGGTGGCCAAGCTGGGCATGGGCAACGCCCGCCAGGTGGGCAGCCTCGACGAGCTGCTGGGCAGGGCGGACGTGGTCAGCCTGCATGTGCCGGAGCTCCCCTCCACCCGCTGGATGATCGGCGCCGAGCAGATCTCGCGCATGAAGAAGGGCGCCATCCTGATCAATGCCTCCCGCGGCAGCGTGGTGGTGATCGAGGCCCTGGCCGAGGCGATCCGCGAGGGGCGCCTCAACGGCGCCGCGGTGGACGTCTTCCCGGTGGAGCCCAAGGGCAACGACGAGGAGTTCGAGAGCCCGCTGCGCGGCCTGGAGAACGTCATCCTCACCCCACATATCGGCGGCTCCACCCTGGAGGCCCAGGAGAACATCGGCATCGAGGTCTCCGAGAAGCTCGCCACCTACTCCGACAACGGCACCACCGTCACCTCGGTCAACTTCCCCGAGGTGGCCCTGCCGGCCCACCCGGGCAAGCACCGCCTGCTGCACATCCACGACAACGTGCCGGGGGTAATGTCCGAGATCAACCGGGTGCTCTCCGAGAACGGCATCAACATCGCCGGCCAGTACCTGCAGACCAACGAGAAGGTCGGCTACGTGGTGATCGACGTCGACAAGGCCTACGGCCCCCAGGCGCTGGACGCCCTGCGCCAGGTGGCACACACCCTCAAGGTGAGGGTGCTCTACTCCGAGGCCAGCCCGAAGAGCTGATCGCCGCCGCCGATGGCCGCCACCGCCCGCCGCGTCCCCGACGCGGCGGTCTTCGTTACGGGACGCCGGGCGAGCTCCCCCATGGTCGCAGTGCACCGGATGGCCCGGCCGCGCTAGGCTTGTGGCATCCGAACCACCACGAGGAGCTCCCCCCATGAGCGAGACGACCGCGCCGGTGCGGCGCCATGACGCCGATGGCGTGACCACCCTGACCCTGAACCGTCCGGCCAGCTTCAACGCCCTCTCCGAGGAGATGCTCGAGGCGCTGGGCGCCGAGCTCGCCGGGCTGGCGGACGACGTCGGCGTGCGCTGCGTGGTGCTCGCCGCCGAGGGGCGCGCCTTCTGCGCCGGCCATGACCTCAAGCAGATGCGCGCCCACGACGACGACCGCGACTACTACCAGGCGCTCTTCGCGCGCTGCGCCGGCGTGATGCAGGCCATCGTCGAGCTGCCGGTGCCGGTGATCGCCCGGGTCCAGGGCATCGCCACCGCCGCCGGCTGCCAGCTGGTGGCCAGCTGCGACCTGGCGGTGGCCGCCCGCTCGGCGCGCTTCGCGGTCTCCGGCATCAACGCCGGGCTCTTCTGTTCGACCCCGGCGGTGGCGCTGTCGCGCAACGTGGCCCGCAAGCGCGCCATGGAGATGCTCCTCACCGGGGAGTTCATCGATGCCGACACCGCCCGCGACTGGGCGCTGGTCAACCGGGTCGCCGACGACGAGGCCCTCGACGAGGCGGTGGCCGAACTCGCCGCCAGCATCTGCGCCAAGAGCGCGGTGGCGGTGCGCACCGGCAAGGCGATGTTCCAGCGCCAGCTGCGCATGCCGCTGGACGAGGCCTACGCCTTCGCCGGCGAGGTGATGGCGGGCAACATGCTGGCCGAGGACGTCGCCGAGGGCATCGACGCCTTCATCGAGAAGCGTCGGCCGGTATGGAAGGACCGCTGAGCCCGCGGCAGCCCCGAGACGATCCAATGGAAGCGATTTCCGCAGACACGACAGGCACGCCCTGACAGGGTATCCTATGCCGGATAAGCCAAGGCAGAAGGAGTCACAGGGTGAGCGAAGTCAAGCGCAGGACGGCAGGACGCCCCGCGGGTTCGGGCAAGCCCACCGGCGGCCACAGCCAGTCGCTGGTGCGCGGCCTCAACCTGCTGGAGCGCCTGGCCGGCCACCCCGGCGGCCTGGCCCTCTCCGAACTCGCCGAGCAGGCCGACCTGGCGCCCTCCACCACCCACCGCCTGCTGCAGGCGCTGCAGAGCCAGGGCTTCGTCACCCAGGACAGCGAGCTCGGCGTCTGGAAGGTCGACGTCAAGACCTTCCGTATCGGCAACAGCTTCCTGGAGGCCCGCGACTTCGTGGGCACCAGCCGCCCCTTCCTGCGCCGCCTCACCGCCCAGACCGGCGAGACCGCCAACCTCGGCATCCGCGACGGCGGCACCGCGGTGTTCCTGGCCCAGAGCGAGTCGCCGCAGATGATGCGCATGATCACCCGCCTCGGCTCCCGGGCGCCGCTGCACGCCTCGGGCGTGGGCAAGGCGCTGATGGCCTGGCTGCCCGAGGACGAGCTCGAGCGCATCCTCGCCGAGCAGGGGCTGTCGCGGGTCACCGAGAACACCCTGCACACCCCCGAGACGCTGCGCGAGAGCCTGGCCGAGATCCGCCGCCAGGGCTTCGCCTGCGACCGCGAGGAGCATGCCATCGGCCTGCACTGCGTGGCCGCCTGCCTCCACGACGAGCACGGCATCCCGCTCGCCGCCATCTCGGTCTCCGGCCCGGTGGCACGCATCCCCGAGGCGCGCCTGCCGGAGCTGGGCGAACTGGTGCGCGACACCGCCGCCCAGATCACCGCCCGGCTGGGGGGACGGATTCCCCACAAGGGTCAACAACTAAAAAACGATTCAATATAATTACACGCCCTTAAACGATAGGTATCATATTCTGAAATATGATTGCCTCACACCAAGTCCCCTTACGCGCACCTTCGCCACCGCCTATTCGGAACCGCTCACACGTCATGACACAGGCCATCGAATGCGTAACCGCTCTTGTCGATGAGTTCCAGCAACGCCGTCCGATACGTGCCGGCTCGCTGATCATCACCCTCTATGGCGACGCCATCGTCCCTCGCGGCGGCACCGTCTGGCTGGGCAGCATCTCGAAGCTGTTGGAGCCGATCGGCATCAACGAGCGGCTGGTGCGCACCTCCGTCTACCGACTGACTCGAGAAACCTGGCTGCAGAGTGAAAAGGTGGGGCGCCGCAGCTATTACAGCCTCAGTGGCCCCGGCAGGCGTCGCTTCGAACAGGCCTTCAAGCGCGTCTACCACGGCACCCAGCCCTCCTGGTCGGGCCAGTGGACCCTGGTGCTGCTCAGCCAGCTGGACGCCACCCTGCGGCAGAAGGTTCGAGAAGAGCTGGAGTGGCTCGGGTTCGGGCACTTCGCCAACGGGCTGCTCGCCCATCCCACCCTGAGCCGCAGCGAAACGCTTGCCGCCCTGCAGGAGCTGGGTGCCGCGGAGGAGGCCATCGTCATGCAAACCGAGCCCCTGGAACCCCTGGCCAGCCGACCGCTGCGTCTACAGGTGCGCGAGAGCTGGAACCTCGACGAGCTGGCCGGGCACTACCAGCGCTTCCTGACGCTGTTTCGTCCCCTGTGGAAGGCCCTCAACGAGGAGAACCACCTCGACGAGGAGGCCTGCTTCATCGCTCGCTCCCTGCTGATCCACGAATACCGACGCGTCCAGCTGCGCGACCCTCAGCTCCCCGACGAGCTGCTCCCCACCGCCTGGGAGGGGCGCAACGCCTATCAGCTTTGCCGCAACATCTACCGCATGATCTACCGCCGTGCCGAGCGCTGGCTCGACCACCATCTGGAGACTGCGGAAGGCCCCCTGCCCGCCCCCGGTCCCAGTTTCTACCGGCGCTTCGGCGGGCTGGAGTAGATCACCAGGTTAGGCGGCCAACATCCCGTCACTCAGATAGCGACACCCCCTGCCATGTCACCATGGCAGGGGGTGTCGCGTATTGCCGCCGTCAGGCCGTGGCAAGGGACCGGGTCATGTCCCTTTGCCGAGGGTCTGCTGCTTGGGCTGGGTATCGCCGGCGTTCAGCCGCGGCCGGTCGGCGTCCAGCTCGGTCAGCGGCTCACAGGGCTCGAGGCTGTCGCGACAGCGCTCGGTGAGCCGCTGGTACTCCCGGGTACCCTGCTGCTTCCAGGCCACCTCCTGATCGGAGAGCTCGCGCTTGACCTGGGCCGGGGCCCCCATCACCAGCGACTGGGGGGGACACTCGAAGCCGGTCTTGACGAAGGCTGCCGCGGCGACGATAGAGCGAGCCCCGATCACGGCGAAGTCCATCACCACGGCGTTCATGCCTACCATCGCGTCCTCCCCCACCACGCAGCCGTGCAGCACGGCACCGTGGCCGATATGGCCGTTCTTCTCCACCCGGGTGACACAGCCGGGGAAGCCGTGCATCACGCAGGTATCCTGCAGATTGGCCCCCTCCTCCAGCACCAGCTGGCCGAAGTCGCCGCGCATCACCGCACCGGGTCCCACATAGCAGCCGGGACCGACGATGACGTCGCCGATCAGCACCGCCGTGGGGTGGACATAGGCAGAGGGGTGCACCACCGGGGTCACTCCCTCGAGTCGATAGCAGGGCATGGTTCTCTCCCCTTAGGTCGGCTGGATTAGGTCGGCTGGCCATGGCGGCGGCTCTGCACCACCACGAAGCGGGGGGTCACGAAGGCCTGATCGCACAGCGCGGCGTTGGCGGCCGGGTTGCCCCCGGTCGCATGGAAGTCGCTGAAGGCGGCGGACTGGTTGACCAGGATGCCGCCGTCCAGGTTGAGCGACAGTGGAGCCGCCACCTCCAGGGCCAGCTCCTCGAAGCGCTCGGCGAGCTCATCATCGGTGGTATAGGCACCGAGGGTAATGGCCCCCTTCTCGCCGATCACCTCGCGGGCCAGCTCTATGCTGTGCTCGGTGCTGTCGGTGGCGATCACGAAGCCGATAGGACCGAAGCGCTCCTCGCTGAAGGCATCGCGCTGGCTGGCATCCACCTTGAGCAGCAGCGGCGTGTGGATACGCGCCTCGGGGTACTGGGCATGCTGGCGACGCTCGCTGTCGAGCAGCACCTCGCCCAGGCCGCGGCACTCCTCGATGCGGGCGGCGGTGGCCGGTGACTGGATGGCCCCCAGTACGGTACAGGCACGGTCGTTATCGGAAAGGAACGCCTCGACGGCCTTGGCCAGGGCACCGGCCACCTCGTCGAAGGAGAGCCAACCCTCGGCGGTCCGAATGCCACCCTGCGGCACATAGATGGCCTGGGGGGTCGTGCACATCTGGCCGGAGTAGAGGCTCAGGCTGAAGGCAAGGTTCTGGGCCACCGGCTCGATCCGCTCGACGCTGTCGATGATCACGGTGTTGATGCCGGCCTTCTCGGTGAAGATGCGGGCCTGGCTGGCGTTGCGCTCCAGCCACTCGCCGAAGGCGCTGGAGCCGGTGAAGTCGATCAGCTTCACGGCCGGATCCAGCGCCAGCGCCTTGGCCACCGGCTCCTCGGCGCTGTCGGGCATCAGGCTCACCAGACAGGGGTCGAAGCCGGCCTCCTCGAGCACCTCCTGGGCGACGCGGGCGGTCATGGCCAGCGGCAGGATGGCGCCTGGATGGGGCTTGAGGATCACCGGGTTACCGGTGGCCAGGCTGGCGAACAGCCCCGGGTAGCTGTTCCAGGTGGGGAAGGTGGAGCAGGCCACCACCAGCGAGATGCCGCGCGGCACGATATGGAAGCGTTTCTCCATCACCAGCGGATCGCGCTTGCCCTGGGGCTTGACCCACCTCGCCGCGGCCGGCACCCCGGCCATCGCCTGCCAGGCGTAGGCCACGGCCTCGAGGCCGCGATCCTGGGCGTGGGGGCCGCCGGCCTGGAAGGCCATCAAAGGCCCCTGGCCGCTGGTGTGGCTCACCGCCTGGGCGATCTCCGGGCTCAGGGCGTTCAGGCGCGCCAGGATCTCCAGACAGACGCCCGCCCGCACCTCGGCACCGGCGTCGCGCCATGCCGGCATCGCCGACCGCATGGCCGCGATCAGCGTTTCCCGCTCGGGCTGGTCGTAGGTCACCCCCAGCTCGAAGCCATAGGGTGAGACCTCATTTCCGACCTGGCCGGTCACGGTCACGCTCGGGGCCTTGAGAGGGAAATGCCGCTTGAGGAGCGCCTCGAAACGCCGAGGCGCCCCCTTCACCGCGTCTTCGGGATACTGCTTGAGGCTCTCCGGGTAGGGCGTCCAGAACTCCCGAGTGGCAATGGCCTCGAGGGCCCGGTCGAGGGTCTCGCGATGACGGTCGAACAACTGCTGGGCTTGCTGTGACATGCTGGCTCCTGCGCAGCGGGAGGCTGCATCCGATACGGTATCATGTTCGTAAACTACCCATCGCGTAACAAAACATCAAATGGCGACGCCCCTTCCGCCACTTTCAGCGTCCGGAAACGCCAGAAGGCCAACCTTTAATATCAATAACTTATACAAGAGCCCCGGGGCACGGCCGGCGAGTTTCGACCATGGTATAACCCCACCCTCCGGGCAGGCCACTCTCCAATGCAATCTCCTGAAAAACAGCAAGTTTCACCGACGGATACGGCATAAACGATACACTATATTTTATATCTTCGATTTGATGCGTATCAAAAAAATTCTATACTCGCTCCAGGCTCAGACCGGCCACCCTATCGCATCAACACCACGCCAGAAGCGAGGAGACCATGCCCAACCAGCTGATCGCCGAGGGGCCAACCCGAGGGGTGCTCCGCATCACCCTGCACCGCCCGGAGGCGCTGAACGCCCTTAATACCGCCCTGCTCGCCGAGCTGGCCGAGACCCTGGGCGGGGCCGTCAACGACGCCGAGGTGCGCGCCGTGGTGATCAGCGGCAGTCAGCGCGCCTTCGCCGCCGGGGCCGACATCAAGGAGATGGCCGAGCGCGACCTGGTGGGCATGCTGGAGGATCCCCGCCAGCGCCACTGGGCCGCCATCGCCCGCTTCAACAAGCCGATCGTGGCCGCCGTCAACGGCTTCTGCCTGGGCGGCGGCTGCGAGCTGGCCATGCACGCCGACATCCTGATCGCCGGCGAGGATGCCCGCTTCGGCCAGCCCGAGATCAACCTGGGCATCATGCCCGGCGCCGGCGGCACCCAGCGCCTGGTACGCGCCGTGGGCAAGGCGCTGGCCACCCAGATGGTGCTCACCGGCGAGCCGATCTCCGCCCGCCGCGCCCTGGAGGCAGGACTGGTCAGCGAGATCGCCCAGCCGGAGCTGACCGTGGAGCGCGCCATCGCCGTGGCCGAGACCATCGCCGCCAAGGCACCGCTGGCCGTGCGCCTGGCCCGGGAGGCCCTGAACAAGGCCGAGGACACCGACCTGGCCACCGGCCTGCGCTTCGAGCGCCACGCCTTCACGCTGCTGGCCGGCACAAAGGACCGCGAGGAGGGCATCCGCGCCTTCCAGGAAAAACGCCCCGCCACCTTCACCGGGCAATGACACAGGACCTTGATCATGAGTGAAGCTCCCCTGCTCTACTCCGTGGAAGACGGCGTCGCCCGCCTGACCTTGAACCGCCCCGACAGCCTCAACAGCTTCAACGCCGAGCTGCACGCCGAGATGCGACAGGCCCTCAAGGCCGTGCGCCAGGACAAGAGCGTGCGCGCCCTGCTGCTGACCGGCAACGGCCGCGGCTTCTGCGCCGGCCAGGACCTCTCCGATCGCAACGTGGCGCCCGGCGCCGAGGCGCCGGACCTGGGCGAGTCCCTGGAGAAGCGCTACAACCCCATGCTGCGCACCCTGCGCGACCTGCCCTTCCCCACCCTCTGTGCGGTGAACGGCGTGGCCGCCGGCGCCGGCGCCAATATCGCCCTGGCCTGCGACATCGTGCTGGCGGCGCGCTCGGCCAGCTTCATCCAGGCCTTCTGCAAGATCGGCCTGATCCCGGACTCCGGCGGCACCTGGAGCCTGCCGCGCCTGGTGGGCATGGCCCGCGCCAAGGGGCTGGCCATGCTGGGCGACAAACTCAGTGCCGAGCAGGCCGCGCAGTGGGGCCTGATCTGGCAGGTGGTGGACGACGAGGCCCTGCAGGACGAGGCCCTCACCCTGGCCCGTCACCTGGCCACCCAGCCCACCCGGGGCCTGGCGCTGATCAAGCGCGCCCTGCACGCCAGCGTCGACAACGACTTCGACACCCAGCTCGACCTGGAGCGTGACCTGCAGCGCCTTGCCGGCCGCACCGAGGACTATCGCGAAGGCGTCAGCGCCTTCATGGACAAACGCCAGCCCAGCTTCAAGGGGGAGTAAGATGCCCGCCCTCTCACCCAGCGACATCATCGCCGTGATCGGCGCCGGCGCCATGGGCGCCGGCATCGCTCAGGTGGCGGCCCAGGCCGGCCACTCGGTACGTCTCTACGACAACCGCGACGGCGCCGCCCAGGCCGGCATCGACGGCGTGCGCCGCCAGCTCGAGAAACGCGTGGCCAGGGGCAAGATGGCCCAGGCGGAGGTCGACGCCATCATCGCGCGAATGACCCCGGCCGCCACCCTGGCCGAGCTGGCCGACAGCCGCCTGGTAGTGGAGGCGATCGTCGAAAACCTGGAGGTCAAGCGTGGGGTCTTCGTCGAGCTGGAGTCTCTCTGCGGCCCCGACACCCTGCTGACCAGCAATACCTCGTCGCTCTCCATCACCTCCATCGCCGCGGGCCTCGAGCACCCCGAGCGCGTGGCCGGCCTGCACTTCTTCAACCCCGCACCGGTGATGAAGCTGGTCGAGGTGATCTCGGGCCTGGCCACCGACGCCGAGGTGGCAGAGACCCTCCACGCCACCGCCGCCGCCTGGGGCAAGGTGCCGGTCCATGCCAGCTCCACGCCGGGCTTCATCGTCAACCGCGTCGCCCGGCCCTTCTACGCCGAGGGGCTACGCCTGATGCAGGAGGGGGCGGCCGCACCTGCCACCCTGGACGCCCTGCTGCGTCAGGCCGGCGGCTTTCGCATGGGCCCCTTCGAGTTGATGGATCTGATCGGCCATGACGTCAACTACGCCGTGACTCGCTCGGTCTTCGACGCCTACTACGGCGATACCCGCTTCGAGCCCTCCCTGGTGCAGCAGGCGCTGGTGGAAGCGGGCCGCCTGGGTCGCAAGAGCGGCCAGGGCTTCTATGACTATCGTGACACCGCCGAGCCCGTCGCCCCCGACTTCGCTCCTGCCGCCGAGGCAGAGCTCCCCCCCCTGGTGGCCGAGGGCCAGCTCGGCGCCATCGCCCCTCTGGTGGCCCGCGCCGAGGCCGCCGGCCTCGAGGTGGTACGCCGGGAGAGCATCTCCGGCGAGGCCCGCCTGCGCCTGGGCGGCCTGACCCTGGCCCTGAGCGACGGCCGCTGCGCCACCGAGCGCGCCCGGGACCTGGGCCTCGAGGCGCTGGTGCTCTTCGACCTCTGCCTCGACTACGGGCAGGCCAGCGCCATCGCCCTGGCGGCGAGCCCCGGCGTCGACGCCGCGGCCCGCGAGCAGGCCACTACCCTCTTCCAGCGCCTGGGGCTCGACGTCGCCTGGCTCACCGACACTCCCGGCCTGGTGGTGCTGCGCACCGTGGCCATGCTCGCCAACGAGGCCGCCGATGCCGTGCTCCAGGGCGTATGCAGCGCCCGGGACGGCGACCTCGCCATGCAGGCCGGTCTCAACTATCCCCGCGGCCCCTTGGCCTGGGCCGACGGGCTGGGCCTGACCTTCGTCCACCGCACCCTGACCCACCTGCAGCAGAGCTACGGCGAGGAGCGCTACCGCGCCTCCTTCCTGCTGCGTCGCAAGGCCCTGGCCGAGGAGCACTTCCATGACTGATCGCGAGCTGACCCCCCAGCAGCTGGCCGAGGCCTGCGCCGAGTCCATGTTCTCCCGGGACAGCGCCAGCCAGGGCCTGGGCATGCGCATCGAAAGCGTGGCCCCGGGCCGCGCCGTGCTCACCATGAGCGTGCGTCAAGAGATGGTGCAGGGCCACGGCAACTGTCACGGGGGGTTCATCTTTGCCCTGGCGGATTCCGCCTTTGCCTTCGCCTGCAACACCTATGACGAGGCCACCGTGGCTTCCGGCTGCAGCATCGACTACCTGGGCCCGGGCCGACTCGGCGACGTGCTCACCGCCACCGCCGAGGAGCGTAGCCGCCGAGGCCGCACCGGCATCTACGACATTACCGTACGCAACCAGCACGGCGATGAAGTCGCCCTGTTCCGGGGGCGCTCCTACAAGATCCGCGGCACCGTTCGCCGCCTGGAAGAGACTGCCGCAGAGGACCAAGCATGAAAGACGCGCTGATCATTGACGCCATCCGCACGCCCATCGGCCGCTACGGCGGCGCCCTCGCCCCGGTGCGCGCCGACGACCTGGGCGCCGTACCCCTGCGCGCCCTGATGGCACGCAACCCCTCGGTGGAGTGGGCCCGGGTCGATGACATCTTCTACGGCTGTGCCAACCAGGCAGGCGAAGACAACCGCAATGTGGCGCGCATGTCGGCACTGCTGGCCGGCCTGCCGGTGGAAGTGCCCGGCACCACCCTCAACCGCCTGTGCGGCTCCGGCATGGATGCCGTGGGCAACGCCGCCCGCACCATCAAGGCCGGGGAGGGCGAGCTGATGATCGCCGGCGGCGTCGAATCCATGTCCCGGGCGCCCTTCGTGATGGGCAAGGCCGAGCAAGCCTACTCGCGCAGCGCCAACATGTACGACACCACCATCGGCTGGCGCTTCGTCAACCGCCAGATGAAGGCCCGGTTCGGCATCGACTCCATGCCGGAGACCGCCGAGAACGTGGCCGAACAGTTCAAGGTCTCCCGGGAAGACCAGGACGCCTTCGCCCTGCGCAGCCAGCGGCGCACCGCCGCCGCCATGGAAGCGGGCCGCCTGGCCGAGGAGATCGTGCCCGTCGAGGTGCCCCGCCGCAAGCAGGAGCCACTGGTCGTGGATACCGACGAACACCCCCGTGCCTCCACCACCCTGGAGCAGCTGGCGGGGTTACCCACCCCGTTCCGCGAGGGCGGCAGCGTCACCGCCGGCAACGCCTCCGGGGTCAACGACGGCGCCTGCGCCCTGCTGCTCGCCTCGCCAGAAGCGGCCGAGCGCTACGGCCTCAAGGCTCGGGCACGCGTGGTGGGCATGGCCACCGCCGGGGTCGAGCCGCGCATCATGGGCTTCGGCCCGGCACCGGCCAGCCGCAAGGTGCTCGAGCAGACCGGCCTGACCCTCGACCAGATGGACGTGATCGAACTCAACGAGGCCTTCGCCGCCCAGGCGCTGGCCGTGACGCGTGACCTCGGCCTCCCCGACGATGCCGAGCACGTCAACCCCAACGGCGGCGCCATCGCTCTGGGCCACCCCCTGGGCATGAGTGGTGCCCGTCTGGTGACCACCGCCCTGAATGAACTGGAACGCCGCCAGGGACGCTACGCGCTGTGCACCATGTGCATCGGCGTGGGCCAGGGTATCGCCCTGATCATCGAGCGCCTCTAAAACAGCACATTACAACAACCTCCCGCGACCGGAGACTCCCCATGCAGCAGAGCGTCAAGCCCATCAATACCGCCAACGCCAACCTCGACCACCTGGAAACTGCAAGCATCGACGAGCTGCGCGCCACTCAGCTCGAACGCCTGCAGTGGAGCCTCAGGCACGCCTACGACAACGTGCCCTTCTATCGCCAGTCCTTCGACGACGCCGGCGTACACCCCGAGGATGTCAAGAGCCTCGAGGACCTGAACAAGCTGCCCTTCACCACCAAGGCCGATCTGCGCGACAACTACCCCTTCGGCATGTTTGCCACGCCGATGAGCGAGATTGTGCGTATCCACGCCTCCAGCGGCACCACCGGCCAGCCTACCGTGGTGGGCTACACCCAGCATGACATCGACACCTGGGCCGACGTGGTGGCGCGCTCCATTCGAGCCGCCGGCGGCAGCCGCAACGACAAGGTGCACGTAGCCTACGGCTACGGCCTCTTCACCGGCGGGCTCGGCGCCCACTACGGCGCCGAGCGCCTGGGTTGCGCGGTGATTCCCATGTCCGGCGGCCAGACCGAGAAGCAGGTCCAGCTGATCCGGGATTTCCAGCCGGAGATCATCATGGTCACCCCCTCCTACATGCTCAACATCGCCGACGAGATGGAGCGCCAGGGCATCGATCCCCGCGAACTCCCACTGCGCACCGGCATCTTCGGCGCCGAGCCCTGGACCAACGACATGCGCACCGCCCTGGAGCGGCGCCTGGGCATCGACGCCCTGGACATCTACGGGCTCTCCGAGGTCATGGGTCCCGGCGTAGGCATGGAGTGCCTGGAGACCAAGGATGGTCCCACCATCTGGGAAGACCACTTCTACCCCGAGATCATCGACCCGGTCAGCGGAGAGCTGCTGCCGGACGGCGAGTATGGCGAGCTGGTCTTCACCACTCTGACCAAGGAGGCGCTCCCGGTCATCCGCTACCGCACCCGCGACCTCACCCGCCTGCTGCCGGGGACGGCGCGCCCCATGCGCCGCATCGACAAGATCACCGGTCGCAGCGACGACATGCTGATCATCCGCGGCGTCAACGTCTTCCCGACGCAGATCGAGGAGCAGCTGCTCAAGGTCGATCAGCTCTCCCCCCACTACGAGATCGAAGTGACACGCCAGGGCAACATGGACATGGTGCTGATACGTGTCGAAGCATCCAGCAACGACATCGCCCGCGATCCGATCGCCTGCGAGCAGCTGGGCAAGCAGCTGCAACACGCCGTCAAGACCTATGTGGGCATCAGCACCAAGGTCGATGTCTGCGGCGTGGAGGAGGTGATGCGCTCCGTGGGCAAGGCCAAGCGCGTGAAAGATTTCCGTTGATCCACCACCGCACAGCACGATCCCTAACCCAATAGTTGCGACACGGAATACGAATGTATAACCAGGTTTTTGTGTCGCTTAAAGGTTGGGCCTGCTAAGCTGAGACAAGCAATACAGGCTCAACCCGAACCGGAGAGTGTCACGATGTCCTCTGAACAGCAGAAATCTCTTCAAGAACAGCAGTTTATGGACAAGATCAAGGCTGAAGAGAAGATCGAGCCCAAGGACTGGATGCCCGAGAAATATCGCAAGAACCTGATTCGCCAGGTTTCTCAGCATGCCCACTCGGAAGTCATCGGCATGCAGCCGGAAGGCAACTTCCTCACCCGGGCGCCCTCCCTGCGCCGCAAGGCGATCCTGCTGTCGAAGATCCAGGATGAAGCCGGCCACGGGCTCTATCTCTACAGCGCCGCGGAAACCCTGGGGATCTCCCGTGACGAGATGATCGAGGCGCTGCAGAGCGGCAAGGCCAAGTACGCCTCCATCTTCAACTACCCGGCCCTGACCTGGGCCGACATGGGGGCGATAGGCTGGCTGGTGGATGGCGCGGCCATCGTCAACCAGGTGTCCCTGCAGCGCACCTCCTATGGCCCCTACTCCCGCGGCATGATTCGTATCTGCAAGGAAGAGAGCTTCCACCAGCGTCAGGGCTTCGACATCATGCTGACCCTGGTCAACGGCAGCCCGGAGCAGAAGGCCATGGCTCAGGATGCCCTGAACCGTTTCTACTGGCCTGCGCTGATGATGTTCGGACCACACGACTCCGAATCTGCACACTCCGCCAAGTCCATGGAGTGGAAAATCAAGCGCGAGACCAATGATGATCTACGCCAGAAGTTCATCGATCAAACCGCCTCACAGATCGAGTTCCTTGGGCTGGAGCACCCCGACAAGGAACTGAAGTGGAACGAAGAGCGTGGTCACTATGACAGCGGCGAAATCGACTGGGAGGAGTTCCATAATGTGATCGCGGGCAACGGTCACTGTAACCGCCAGCGGCTGGAACACCATATCAAGGCCCATCAGGAAGGCGCCTGGGTGCGCGAAGCGCTCGCCGCCTACAACGCCAAGAAACAGGCCAATAATTCCGAAGCTGCCTAAGGAGACACTGCCATGCAAGACAACGCCCTGGAACTCTTCGAGGTCTTTATTCGCTCCAAGCGTGGCCTCGATCATAAACATGTCGGCAGCCTGCATTCCGAAGATCACGCTCAGGCACTGGAATATGCTCGTGACGTCTATACCCGCCGCAGCGAAGGCGTGAGCATCTGGGTGGTCAAGTCATCAGACATATGCGCCTCCCAGGAGGAGGATGCAGAAGACTTCTTCGACCCCAACGATGACAAACCCTATCGGCACGCGACTTATTACGAACTTCCCGATGCCGTCAACAACATGTAGCCGCTCAGGAGAATACGTAATGAGTGATACCATTAAGGATGCCACCCTCGAATATGCGGTTCGCCTGGGTGATGATGCCAACGTCTTGAGCCACAGGATCTCCGAATGGGTCAGTCGTGGCCCCTTCCTGGAAGAAGACATCGCTTATGCCAATGTGGCGCTGGACTACATTGGCCGTGCCCGCATGTTTTACGGCTATGCGGCAGACCTGGCCAACGATGGTCGTACCGAGGACGATTTCGCCTATATGCGCGACGACCGTCAGTACCAGAACCTGCTACTGATGGAGCTGCCCCGCGGAGACTTCGCCTACTCTCAGGTGCGGCAACTGATGGTCGATGTCTATTACAACCTGCTGCTGCCTGAGCTTGTCGAGTCCAGGGACGATACCCTGGCCGCCATCGCCGCCAAGGCAATCAAGGAGAGCCGCTACCACCTGCGTCGCAGCCAGGACTGGGTACTGCGCCTGGGCGATGGCACCGAAGAGAGTCATCGGCGCACCCAGGCCGCACTGGACAGCCTGTGGGGGTATACCCATGAGATGTTCGAAATAGACGACACCGAGCGGCTGCTGGCCGACGAGGGTATCGCCGTCGACACCAGCAAGCTGCGTGACGAATGGCACCGACAGCTCAGCAGCATCCTCACGCAAGCCACCCTGAGCGTCCCTGAAGACGACTGGGCGGTGCGCGGTGGACGCATCGGTTATCACACCGAGAACCTGGGGCACCTGCTGACGGAGATGCAATTCGTGCACCGCTCCTATCCTGGCTGCCAGTGGTGACCGCGTAACTTGGGTAATTGATCATGAACGCAATCTCGTTAATGCCGGAGGAACAGTACCACCGGTTACAACAGCGAAACACTTCCGAAGTGAAGGAGATCTGGGATCTTCTCGACGACGTCAAGGATCCTGAAATACCGGCACTGAGCATCTGGGATCTAGGGATTTTGCGTGACATCGAGCGCCGGGGTGATCACATTATCGTGACTATCACGCCGACCTATTCCGGCTGCCCGGCGATCAACACCATTACCGAAGATATCGAGGCCGCCCTCTCCGCCAAAGGCTATAAAAGTGTTGAAGTTAAGCTACAGTTGGCACCGGCCTGGAGCTCCGAATGGATGTCTACCGAAGGGCGCCGTAAACTGCGCAATTACGGTGTCGCTCCCCCGGAAGATGTCGAGAACTCCCAAGAGGGATTGACGCCCGACTCCCATGCGCTTTGCCCACGCTGCAGATCGCAAGACACTCGGCTCCTCAGCGAATTTGGCTCCACCGCCTGCAAGGCACTCTTCCAGTGTCAGGCATGCAAGGAGACCTTCGACTACTTCAAGACAATATAGGCTACGTGATGTCAGACACGAACTTTTATACGTTGAGAATCGCCGACGTCCAGCCGGAGACCGATACCGCCATCCGCGTGACCTTCGATGTGCCTGAAGAGCTGCAGGAAACCTTCAATTTCATTCAGGGCCAGTTCTTGACCCTGAAGACGCGAATCGACGGAGAGGAAGTGCGTCGCTCCTACTCCATCTGCTCCGGCGTCGAGGACGGCCACATGCGGGTCGGGATTAAGCGCGTCAAGAATGGGCTGTTTTCCAATTACGCCAATGACCATTTCAAGCGCGGCATGGAGATCGACGTCATGCCGCCTCAGGGGAGCTTCTACACCGAACTCGATCCCGATAATGCCAAACGCTATATGTGCATTGCGGCGGGCTCAGGCATCACCCCGACACTTTCCATCATCAAGTCGGTCCTTGCCAAGGAGCCCAAGAGCAAGGTGACGTTGATCTACGGCAACCGGCGCAGTAAATCCGTCATGTTCAAGGATGAACTGAGCTTTGTTAAGAACCGCTATATGGACAGGTTCCAGTGGATCAACATCATGAACTACGAAGACCAGGGAACGGACCTTCTCAACGGTATCATCGATAACAAGAAAGGTTATGCCCTGCAAAAAAGTGGCCTGATCGATATCAAAAATACCGATGAAGCCTTTATCTGTGGCCCTGAGGCCATGATGGCGGAGGTGTCTCATGGCTTCCGCCTCGAGGGCCTTGGCAATGAGCAGATCCATTACGAGCTTTTCGCCAACTCCGCGGCAGACTCTCAAACGATGCTGGAGAAGGCTCAGCAGCGTATCGCGGAATATGGCGAGGAGAAGACCAGCAAGGTGACCGTGGTCGCGGATGGGCGCTCGGTGATGTTCGACCTCGCGACGGTCGGCGAGAACATCCTGGATGCCGGCATCGCCAACGGAATGGACCTTCCTTACTCCTGCAAGGCGGGGGTCTGTTCTACCTGCAAGTGCAAGCTGATTGTGGGCGAAGTGGATATGGACGTGACTCACGGCCTGGAAAAGCACGAAATCGATGCGGGCTATGTGCTGAGCTGTCAGGCTCACCCTCTTTCCGATGAAGTGACCCTCGATTTTGATCAGCGTTGATGATTATCTGAGCCACTCCCCCTCTCGATGTATTCGTTTCGCCTCTACCCTGGCCTTGGTGACTGATTAGCATGAGTCGCCAGGGCCCCACTTATCACTGGAGAACACTCGATGTCAGTCCTTCAGAGCTTCATTGCCGGCCGCTGGCTGGGTGAAACGCCAGCCAAGGCGCTGCCCAGCGCCGTCAACGGCGATGCCGTTTCCCATACCCATGAGGAAAGCATCGACTTTGCCCAGGCGGTCGACTACGCCCGCGGCACCGGTGTGAGGAACCTGCTGGCCCTGGATTTCCAGCAGCGCGCCGCCATCCTCAAGGAGCTGGCCATCTACATCCAGGGACGCAAGGATGAGCTCTACGCCATTTCCCACCACACCGGCTGCACCCGGGCCGACTCCTGGATCGACATCGACGGTGGCTTCGGCACCCTGTTCACCTACGCCTCCACCGGCCGCAAGGAGCTGCCTTCCGGCAATGTGGCCCATGAGGGGCCGGTAACCCAGCTAGGCAAGGACAACCACTTCAACGGTACCCATATCCTGGTGCCTCGCCGTGGCGTCTCCGTGCATATCAACGCCTTCAACTTCCCCATCTGGGGCATGCTGGAGAAGTTCGCTCCGGCCTTCCTGGCGGGCATGCCGTGCATCGTCAAGCCGGCGACCGCCACCAGCTATCTCACCGAGGCCGCCGTGCGCGTCATCAACGACTCCGGCCTTCTGCCCGAGGGCGCCCTGCAGCTGATCATCGGTGGTACCGGCGATCTGCTGGAGCGGCTGGAGGAGCAGGATGTGGTCACCTTCACCGGCTCTGCCAGCACGGCCCTGAAGCTCAAGAACCATCCCAACATCATGGCGAAGAGTATCCCCTTCAACGCGGAGGCGGACTCCCTCAACAGCGCCATCATGGCCCCCGACGTCACCCCCGACGACGATGAGTTCGACATCTTCGCCAAGGAGGTGGCGAAGGAGATGACCGCCAAGGCCGGCCAGAAGTGTACCGCCATCCGCCGGGTGCTGGTGCCGGCCGAGCATCTGGACGCCCTGGTCGAGCGCCTGAAACAGCGGCTGGGCAGGATCCCCTTCGGCGACCCCGCCGAGGAGGGCGTGCGCATGGGCGCTCTCGCCTCCCAGGACCAGTTGCGCGACGTCAACGACGCCATCGACCGCCTGCTGGAAAGCAGCGAATGCGTCTACGGCCAGAGCGAGGGGCTCAAGCCTGTGGGTCAGGGCGTGGAGCATGGCGCCTTTATCGCGCCCCATCTGCTTGTCAACCACAGCCCGCTGAACGACGGCGGGGCCCATGACATCGAAGCCTTCGGCCCGGTCGCCACCCTGATGCCCTACCACGGCATCGACGAGGCCCTGGCCATCGCCGCCAAGGGCAAGGGCAGCCTGGTCACCACCCTGACCACCAAGGACCCGGCCATCGCTGCCGAGATGATCCCGGTGCTGGCCGCCCAGCACGGTCGCCTGCAGATCCTGGACGCCGAAGCGTCCAGGGAATCCACCGGCCACGGCTCCCCGCTTCCCATGCTCAAGCATGGTGGTCCCGGTCGCGCCGGCGGCGGTGAAGAACTCGGCGGTATCCGTGCAGTGCACCACTACCTGCAGCGCACCGCGATTCAGGGTTCTCCCACCATGGTGGCGGCGGTGACCCGGGAATACGTGCGTGGCGCCAAGGTGATCGACAACGACATCCACCCCTTCCGTCGCCACTTCGACGACCTGCAGGTAGGCGAGTCCCTGCTGACCCACCGCCGTACCGTGACCGAGGCGGATATCGTCAACTTCGGCTGCCTGTCGGGCGACCACTTCTACATGCACTTCGATGCCATTGCTGCCAAGGAGACCCAGTTCGGCCAGCGCATCGCCCACGGCTACTTCGTGCTCTCCGCCGCCGCCGGCCTGTTCGTCTATGCCGGCGAAGGCCCCGTGCTGGCCAACTACGGTATCGACACGCTGCGGTTCATCGCCCCCGTGGTCGCCGGCGACACCATCCGCGCCCGCCTGACCTGCAAGCGCAAGATCGACCAGGGCCGCACCTCTCCCGAGGGGCACCCCCAGGGCGTGGTCGTGTGGGACGTGGCGGTCACCAACCAGCATGACGAACTGGTGGCCAGCTATGACATCCTGACGCTGGTAGCGAAGCGACCGTAACACCACGAGACGGACAGGGGTGCGGCACGGCCCCCACCCGACTCTCTTTGCCGTGGCGGGGTATGCGCCGCCTGGAAACCTCGCTGGATACCCACCCCGCGGGTGCCGCCGACGCCGAGTCAGGCATGGTGGCACCCGCTTCGTCCTTCACCGTTCAACGCCCTCCGTCATGGCGGCCGGTTGGCTGCGCGCCATGCCGCAAGGCCTATTCTGCCACCGGCTCAGCCCCTTCGGCGCCATGCTTCATGAAACTCCCGGCGTTGGGACAGAAGCCACGACAGGCCTCGGCATCTGCACCATGGCGCATCGCCTTCCAGCAGTGACCCATCACCTCGCAGCGGTTGCAGACGGACTCCAGTGACGCCAGCTCATCCTCCGCAATGGCTGCCGGGCTCACCTCGAAGGTCCTCATCATCGCCGACATCAACGTGTCGGCAGCCTGGAAGTCGGGCACCCGACGGTCATCGAGACTCCGTGCCATCGCCCTTTCCAGCGGCAGGCTCAGCGGCTGCTCCAGGTCACGGGCCAGCTCTTCCAGTGCCTCCGGGGCGTGGCGGCGAAGCTCACGCACCACACGCTCTCCCTGAATGTAATCAGCTAACCTATCCATTACTCCTCTCCTCGTTTGGTATCAGTTACTGCTCACTCCCAGGGTAACCTAACGCAAGCACCCCCGATTTGACGCGCGTCAAATCGGGGGTGCTTATGATACACAAATATAAAATATATATTTATCTATGTATCTATTTCGGGTTGAGCTCGACTTCTCGTTCTTGTGTCAGTAGAGCAGTTGGGGAAGTACCAGCGCGATGGCGGGAAACAGCAATACCAGCAGGGCACGCAGGGTACCCGCCACCCAGAACGGCGTCACCCCGCGGAAGATCGTCCCGGTGGCCACGTCCGGCAATACCGCCCGCAGCACGAAGACGTTCATCCCCACCGGGGGCGTGATCAGGCTGATCTCGATCACGATCACCACCAGGATGCCGAACCACACCAGATCGTAGCCGAGCCCTGCCACCACCGGGAAGAATACCGGCACCGTGAGCAGCAGCATCGACATGCTCTCGAATACGCAGCCCAGCACCACATAGATGGCGATGATCGTCAGGATCACCACGAAGGGCGCCACGTCCAGGCCACTCACCAGGTTGAGCAGGTCATTCGGCAGCCCGGCCCGGTTGATGAAGTTGGCAAAGATCAGCGCCGTCAGCACCACCGCGAACAGCATCGCCGTGGTACGTACCGTGTCCATCAGCACGGCCATCAGCACCCGGGGCGACAGGGAGCGGCGCGTCAGGGCGATCAGGAAGGCGCCCATGGCGCCGATGCCCGCCGCCTCGGTGGGCGTGAACACCCCCAGATAGATACCGCCGATCACCAGCACGAACAGCGCCAGGGTGCTGCCCACGCTCTTCAGCGCGGCAATCCGCTCCGACCAGGGCACCTTTTCCGCTGCCGGCCCCGCCTCAGGGTCGCGCCACAACACCCACTTCACGGCTCCTAGGTAGAGAAAGATCCCCAGAATGCCGGGAATAAAGCCCGCCGCGAACAGCTCACGGATGCTGGTCTCGGTAAGGATACCGTAGATCACCAGCATCACGCTGGGCGGGATCAGGATCCCCAGGGTGCCACCGGCGGCGATGGAAGCCGAGGCCAGGGTATCCTTGTAGCCATACTTGCGCATCTGCGGCATGGCCACCCGCCCCATGGTGGCACAGGTAGCCAGGCTCGAGCCGCAAATGGCACTGAAACCGCCGCAGGCGACGATGGTGGCCATGGCCTGCCCCCCCTTGCGGTGTCCCAGGAAGCCATTCGAGGCCCGGAACAGGGCATCCGAAAGCCCGGCATGGGAGACGAAGTTACCCATCAGGATGAACAGCGGGATCACCGACAGGCCGTAGTCCATGGCGGTATCCACCACCCGCCGTGCGGCCATGGACTCGGCAGCGTTCCAGTTGCCTGTCAGGTAGTAGAAGCCGACAAAGCCCACAATCCCCATGGCGAAGGCCAGCGGCACCCGCAGGAACACCAGTACCAGCAGGGCAGCAAATCCATAGAGTGCTTCAGTCATGAGTCCCTCCCGGGCTTAGCGGACCGCCCCGCTCGATCACCTTGAACCCTTCCAGGGCATAGAGGACCGCCCGCAGAAGGGTCAATAGCGCCGACAGCACCAGCATGATCGACATCAGGCCAATCAGGTAGCCGTAAGGAATACGCAGGAACTCGGTGACATCCCCCCATTCGAAGGCACGCTCGGCCAGCGCCCAGACGCGCCGGGCCATCACCCATAGCGCCACCGTCACCAGCAGGTTGACGATAACCTCACGTATCCATACCAGCCTGACCGGAAAGATCGCATCGAGCAGGTCCACGCTGACATGCTCCTGGCGCCAGCACACCACCGGTAGCGACAGGAACACGACCGCCGCCAACATCAGCTGGGTCAGCTCTACGGAGCCAAGCACCGGGGAATTGAAGATATAGCGGCCAATGACATCTACCGTGGTCAGCAACATCATGCCGAACAGGGTGGCCCCCGCCACCCCCTCCAGCGTCAGCTGCAGCACACGGCCAACACGAGTCGAGCGTGTCGTCAGGGTTTGCATGGTAGAACTCCATTTGGCGTGGGGGCATTCAACATGATCGCGAGAGGACTGCCACCACACCTCGATACAACACAAGCCCGCGCCATACCGGAAACGCGTGAGGGTATCGGTATGGCACGGACATCGAGCTCAAGATCGATATGAGCCCTTGGCTGTATGGATGAGAAAGTTACTTGAACTCGTCCGGCACCAGGGGAGCTACCGTGTCTTCCTCCGCGGCAGCGTCCAGCTGCTCACGGAAAAACTCGATAGCGGCCATTGCATCAACCCCACGGCTGTCGGAGACCTCATCGGCCCACTCGGCAATCATCTCATCGCTGATGCCGCGCAGCTTCTCGAGGTCGTCTTCCCCGAGCTCTGTGAAGGTATGGCCCTGCTCCTCGGCAAACTCCACGCCACGCACGTCCATGGTGTCCATCATGTAACCGAACAGCCTAGACAGGCGCTCACCGGAAACCGACTCGATGGCCTCTCGATCTTCGGGAGATATCTTGTCCCAGAACATCGGGTTCACGGCGATGGTGAAGCTGCCACGATAGAAGCCGCCATCCACCTTGAGGGTATGCGGGAATATCTCGGCAACGCGGAAGCTGCGCAAGCCCTCGGGAACCAGCATGGCCCCATCGATGACACCCTGGGAACCCGCCTCGTAGACGCCGGTTGGTGGCATCGCCACGCCGGTCAGATCGAGAGCCTCGGAGAGATCTCCCATCACGCCGCCGCCGACGCGGATACGCTGACCCTCGAGTTCGTCGAGCGTCTCGACCTTGTCACTGGTGAAGATCCAACCCGGGCCGTGTACGCCCGCCGCTACCACGTCGACACCTCGATGCTCGCCGGCCTCTGCCAGGTACTCCTGGTGCGTTTGCCAGTAGGCAGCAGAAGCGTTTTCGGAGGAGAAATCTTCGAAGGTAGGAAATTCGGGCAACTTGGTCAGCTCGAAGCGGCCCGCGTTGTAGCCATGAAAAATCCAGGTGGCGTCGGCGACACCATCGGCGACGATCTCCATCTGCGAGTCCGGCGGCCCCATATCATGCACCACCTCGACGGTCACGCGCCCCTCGGTGGCCTCCTCGATCCATGCCTTCCAGGTCGGCCAGACCATGGTGTTGATGCCGTGATTGGGGCCCGCCCAGGTACTAATGGTTAGCGTGGTCTCGGCAAGCGCAGTAGAGCTCATCACAGCGGCGGTCAGGGTGCCTAGCAACAGGCCTGCAGTCTTTTTCATTGTAAGTATCCTCCGGCTTCACGGGTCGAGCGGGATACGCTCGGTTAGAAGGTGGTTTTCATCCTGTGAACCTGGCGAATGGGTCGGCTAGGCCTGATACGGGCCCAATGCGATACAATTTCTTCATATCCGATCCAAATCAGGAAACACTTCGTAAGATACAATGCCTCGTAATCCTCCGCCCCGCAATCCTCATGCGACCAATAGATAATACAACTTAAGTATTGCACCTGAAAAAGCATTTATAATCAAATGCTTGCCAGATAGCGACAAGGCATGAGTGACCCGCGATGTTTTGATGGCATGGGGCTGACGCGGCTCATCTCACTGCAACAAGCCACTTCACAACACAAAAACAGCAGCATGGTCGGTATCACGTTGCTGTCAGGAGGGAGTCAGGAATCGCTAGCCGGACCTGCTTGGCGCCCTAACCAATGCGCTCGAGCTGTCGCTCCAGCTTGCTCATGGCATTCAGCAGATCACGGTACTCACCCACGCTCAGGGTAGAGACCAATTCGGCTTCCCAGGCGTGAGCATCGGGAATCAGCTCCTCCAGCAGCCTGGCCCCTTCCCGAGTCAGATGCAGGTCGTGAACGCGCTGATCGCGAGGTGAGGGCGTGCGGGTGATCAACCCCCTCTCCTCGAGGGCCTGAATGGCGCGGGATACCCGGGCCTTGTCCATGTTGGTGTACGCGCAGATCTTCTTGGCGGTCAGCTCATCGCAATGGCTCAGCCAGGAGAGCACTCGCCACTGCGCGACATTGAGGCCATAACGCTGTGAGTACATCCGCTCCAGCTCATTGCTGATGCGGTCCGCCAGCTTGTTCAGGCGGTAGGGAAGGAACTGGTTGAGGTCGATCTCAGGCTTGGTGTGGCCGGCAGCTTCGTTGCCGGCCACGTCAACCCTTTCTTCCCGTGGCGCGCTTTCTTCTATATCCATGGTGCTTGCCTAATAGAGCAGTTGGGGAAGTACCAGCGCGATGGCGGGAAACAGCAATACCAGCAGGGCACGCAGGGTACCCGCCACCCAGAACGGCGTCACCCCGCGGAAGATCGTCCCGGTGGCCACGTCCGGCAATACCGCCCGCAGCACGAAGACGTTCATCCCCACCGGGGGCGTGATCAGGCTGATCTCGATCACGATCACCACCAGGATGCCGAACCACACCAGATCGTAGCCGAGCCCTGCCACCACCGGGAAGAATACCGGCACCGTGAGCAGCAGCATCGACATGCTCTCGAATACGCAGCCCAGCACCACATAGATGGCGATGATCGTCAGGATCACCACGAAGGGCGCCACGTCCAGGCCACTCACCAGGTTGAGCAGGTCATTCGGCAGCCCGGCCCGGTTGATGAAGTTGGCAAAGATCAGCGCCGTCAGCACCACCGCGAACAGCATCGCCGTGGTACGTACCGTGTCCATCAGCACGGCCATCAGCACCCGGGGCGACAGGGAGCGGCGCGTCAGGGCGATCAGGAAGGCGCCCATGGCGCCGATGCCCGCCGCCTCGGTGGGCGTGAACACCCCCAGATAGATACCGCCGATCACCAGCACGAACAGCGCCAGGGTGCTGCCCACGCTCTTCAGCGCGGCAATCCGCTCCGACCAGGGCACCTTTTCCGCTGCCGGCCCCGCCTCAGGGTCGCGCCACAACACCCACTTCACGGCTCCTAGGTAGAGAAAGATCCCCAGAATGCCGGGAATAAAGCCCGCCGCGAACAGCTCACGGATGCTGGTCTCGGTAAGGATACCGTAGATCACCAGCATCACGCTGGGCGGGATCAGGATCCCCAGGGTGCCACCGGCGGCGATGGAAGCCGAGGCCAGGGTATCCTTGTAGCCATACTTGCGCATCTGCGGCATGGCCACCCGCCCCATGGTGGCACAGGTAGCCAGGCTCGAGCCGCAAATGGCACTGAAACCGCCGCAGGCGACGATGGTGGCCATGGCCTGCCCCCCCTTGCGGTGTCCCAGGAAGCCATTCGAGGCCCGGAACAGGGCATCCGAAAGCCCGGCATGGGAGACGAAGTTACCCATCAGGATGAACAGCGGGATCACCGACAGGCCGTAGTCCATGGCGGTATCCACCACCCGCCGTGCGGCCATGGACTCGGCAGCGTTCCAGTTGCCTGTCAGGTAGTAGAAGCCGACAAAGCCCACAATCCCCATGGCGAAGGCCAGCGGCACCCGCAGGAACACCAGTACCAGCAGGGCAGCAAATCCATAGAGTGCTTCAGTCATGAGTCCCTCCCGGGCTTAGCGGACCGCCCCGCTCGATCACCTTGAACCCTTCCAGGGCATAGAGGACCGCCCGCAGAAGGGTCAATAGCGCCGACAGCACCAGCATGATCGACATCAGGCCAATCAGGTAGCCGTAAGGAATACGCAGGAACTCGGTGACATCCCCCCATTCGAAGGCACGCTCGGCCAGCGCCCAGACGCGCCGGGCCATCACCCATAGCGCCACCGTCACCAGCAGGTTGACGATAACCTCACGTATCCATACCAGCCTGACCGGAAAGATCGCATCGAGCAGGTCCACGCTGACATGCTCCTGGCGCCAGCACACCACCGGTAGCGACAGGAACACGACCGCCGCCAACATCAGCTGGGTCAGCTCTACGGAGCCAAGCACCGGGGAATTGAAGATATAGCGGCCAATGACATCTACCGTGGTCAGCAACATCATGCCGAACAGGGTGGCCCCCGCCACCCCCTCCAGCGTCAGCTGCAGCACACGGCCGATGCGCGACCATTGTAGTGCTGAGTGTGTCATGGTGGTCTCTCGCCATGCCTAGTGGATGACTCGCTGACGACCTGGTCAGCGATGCTCTCTTCCTCGGCGGCTTCCTTCAGCTGATCTCTGAGGAACTCGACGGCAACCTTGCCGCCACAAAGTATCTCTTGCAACTAATTTGAAGTGAATGGCCATCATACTTAAGTAGCAATATGCCTAAATACCACTGATTTGGATCAAATTTTCTTCTCCTGGCATCAGGGGAACGCCGCAACCCCGGATTCCCATGCTGGACATCTAGTTTCACAAGAAACTATGCTGCCGATTCATAAGACCCCAAGCGTCACCTGACGACACCGGAGGAAGCATGAGCAAGAAGTTCGCATCCCACGCCGACACCGAAGAGAAGCAGATCAGCTTCGACAAGTTGGCCGACGGCCTCTATGCCTATACCGCCGAGGGCGACCCCAACACTGGCGTGGTGATCGGCGATGACAGCGTCATGGTCATCGACACCCAGGCCACGCCGATCATGGCCCAGGACGTGATCCGTCGTATCCGCGAGGTTACCGACAAGCCGATCAAGCATGTGGTACTCACCCACTACCATGCCGTGCGGGTACTGGGCGCCTCCGCCTACAAGGCCGAGAATATCTACGCCAGCCAGCATACCTACGACCTGATCGTCGAGCGCGGCCAGCAGGACTACGAGTCCGAGGTCGGCCGCTTCCCGCGCCTGTTCAAGGGGGTGGACTCCGTGCCCGGCCTGACCTGGCCGAACATCGTCTTCCAGGAGGAGCTGACGGTCTACATGGGCCAGCGCGAGGTGCGCATCATCCACCTGGGCCGTGGCCACACCAAGGGCGACACCATAGTCTGGCTGCCCGACGACAAGGTGATGTTCTCCGGTGACCTGGTGGAGTACGGCGCGACCCCCTATACCGGCGACGCCTATCACGAATACTGGCCTGCCACTCTGGACCGCCTGCAGGCCATGGACCCCCAGAAGCTGGTACCGGGACGCGGCGAGGCGCTGCAGACCGCCGAGCAGTGTCAGGAGGCCATCCAGGGCACCCGCGACTTCCTCGCCGACATGTACGAGAGCGTCAAGGCGGGCAAGGCGGCCGGCAAGTCACTCTCCGAGTGCTACTCCGAGACCTACGCCAAGCTCAAGCCCAAGTACGGTCACTGGGTGATCTTCGACCACTGCCTGCCCTTCGACATCACTCGCTGCTACGACGAGGCGGGCGGCGAGTACCCGGATCCGCGCATCTGGACCGCCGAGCGCGATACCGAGATGTGGCACTCGCTGCAGGAAGCCGTCGAGAACCAGTAACGGATCAGGGCAGCCGCCGATGACAAGGCATCGGCGGCATATCGGGAGCACGCCATGCCAACCACTTACAATAATCCTGTCTATCCCTATCGACGCCCGCCGGAGCTCGACCAGGCGTCGACCCGACACTGTCCCGTGGTGATCGTCGGCGCCGGCCCCTCCGGCCTGACCGCCGCCATCGACCTGGCACTCCAGGGCATCGACACTGTCCTTCTGGACGACAACAACACCGTGAGCGTCGGCTCACGCGCAATCTGCTTCGCCAAGCGCACCCTGGAGATCATGGACCGCCTGGGAGCGGCCCAGCCCATGCTTGACAAGGGCGTGACATGGCAGCACGGCCGCGTCTTCTTCCAGGAGCGCGAAGTCTACGACTTCAACCTGCTGCCGGAGGAAGGGCACCGCGTCCCGGCCTTCATCAACCTCCAGCAGTACTACCTCGAGGAGTACCTGGTCGATCGGGCCGAGGAGCTGAAGGAGCATATCGACCTGCGCTGGCTACACAAGGTCACGGCGGTGGACAGCCAGCCGGACCATAGCGTGGTGACGATCGCGACCCAGGACGGTGACTACCGACTCAGCTGCGACTACCTGCTGGTGGCCGACGGCGCCAACAGCAAGATCCGTGACCAGCTCGGGCTGGAGTGCAAGGGGCAGGTCTTCCAGGACCGCTTCCTGATCGCCGACGTGGTGATGAAGGCCGACTTCCCCACCGAACGCTGGTTCTGGTTCGACCCGCCCTTCCATCCCGACCAGTCGGTACTGCTGCACAAGCAGCCGGACAACGTCTGGCGCATCGACTTCCAGCTCGGCTGGGACGCCGACCCCGAGGAGGAGAAGAAGGAGGAGAACATCCGTCCTCGCGTGCAGGCGATGCTCGGCGAGGGGGTGGAATTCGAGCTGGAGTGGGCCAGCGTCTACACCTTCCGCTGCCGCAAGATGGATGACTTCATCCACAACAGGGTGTTCTTCATGGGCGACGCCGCCCACCAGGTCTCGCCCTTCGGCGCCCGCGGTGCCAACGGCGGCATCCAGGGCATCGATAACCTGGCCTGGAAGCTGGCCCGGGTACTCAAAGGCGAGGCTCCTGACGCCTTGCTCGAGACCTACAACACCGAACGCCAGCACGGGGCCGCGGAGAACATCCTCAACTCCACGCGAGCCACCGACTTCATCACGCCCAAGAGCCGAGTGAGCCGGTTGTTCCGCAATACCGTACTGGAGCTGGCCGAGCATTACCCCTTCGCCCGCAGCCTGGTCAACAGTGGCCGGCTGTCGATGCCCTGCCGCTATGACGATTCACCGCTCAACGGTGACGACGACGACAGCTTCCCGGAAGAGCTGCGGCCCGGCAGCCCGGCAAAGGACGCGCCCATCCGGCTTTGCGGCGAAAGTGCCTGGTTGCTCAACCAGCTCGGTAACCGCTTCGTGCTGCTGCTGGACGGCCGGCTGCCCACCAGCCAGGCCGAGGCGCTGGCACCGGAACTCGAGACCCTGCTCGAGACACAAGCCGACCTGGACCTGCTGATCCTGGGGCCGGCTTCCCGGGCACTGAGCGGCCTGCCTCGAACCACCCTGATCGAGGATGCCGACGGCCTGGTCGTCCAACGCTACGGCCTGGGCCCTGGGGCTGCCTACCTGATCCGTCCCGACCAGCATGTCACGGCGAGATGGCCCGAGTGCCGGCGCACGGCCGTCGAAGCCGCCATCGACCGCGCCCTGGGCCAACACCTTGACCCTCTTCCCCGAAACCAGGGAGGCCGCCATGCCACGGCTTGAGCTGAACCCCAACTTTACCGATCCGGACGCCTTCTACGCCGCCCTGACGGATGCCCATCGCGAGCGCAGCGAGGCAGAGAGCGAACGGATCAACGCGCGTCTCATCCTCCTGCTGGCCAACCATATCGGTGAGCAGCAGGTCCTGGAAGAGGCCCTGACACTTGCCGCTCGCAACGCCGAGGAAGCTCGGTAACGAGTCACGTCAAAACAATCAAAGGCACCGAAGAGGACACCGCAATGGCTGAACAACTGAGCTATCAGAACGGTTTTCGCAACCACTTCTCCACCGAGGCCCTGCCCGGGGCACTGCCTGTGGGCCAGAACTCGCCGCAGAAGTGCGCCTATGGGCTCTACGCCGAGCAGCTGACCGGCTCGGCCTTCACCGCTCCCCGGCACCAGAACCTGAGAAGCTGGCTCTACCGCATCCGCCCCTCGGTGGTGCAGAGCGCCTACCAGCCGCTGGAGAACCATCAGGTCCATACCTCCCCGCTGGACAAGCCGGCGGCCGACCCCAACCAGATGCGCTGGGACCCGGCCCCGCTGCCCGAAGAACCCACCGACTTCATCGATGGCCTGCTGACCATCGCCGTCAACGGCGACGCCGGCGCCCAGACCGGTGTCGGGGTGCATATCTACGCCTTAAACGAGGACATGACCGACCGCTTCTTCTACACCGCGGACGGCGAGCTGCTCTTCGTGCCTCAGCTGGGCGCGCTGCGTCTGCGCACCGAGTTCGGCGAGATCGAGGTCGCGGGTGGCGAGATCGCCGTGATCCCCCGCGGCATCAAGTTCCAGGTCCGCAAGGGCGATGGCGTCGATGCCGCACGCGGCTATATCTGCGAGAACTACGGCAGCCCGATGGAGCTGCCCGGCCTGGGCCCCATCGGCGCCAACGGCCTGGCCAACCCGCGCGACTTCCAGAGCCCGGTGGCCGCCTTTGAAGATCTCGAGGGGGACTTCTCGCTGGTGGCCAAGTTCTCCGGTCGCTTCTGGGAAACCCGGCTCGACCATTCGCCACTGGACGTGGTCGCCTGGCACGGCAACTACGCTCCGTACAAGTATGATCTCGCCAACTTCAACACCATCAACACCGTCAGCTTCGACCATCCCGACCCGTCGATCTTCACCGTGCTGACCTCGGCCTCGGACACCCCCGGCATGGCCAACCTGGACTTCGTCATCTTCCCGCCACGCTGGATGGTGGCCGAGAACACCTTCCGCCCGCCCTGGTTCCACCGCAACCTGATGAGCGAGTTCATGGGCCTGATCCACGGCGAGTACGACGCCAAGGCCGAGGGCTTCCTGCCCGGCGGCGCCAGCCTGCACAACTGCATGTCGCCCCACGGCCCCGACGCCGAGACCTTCGACAAGGCCTCCAACGCCGAGCTGAAGCCGCAATATCTGGGTGATACCCTGGCCTTCATGTTCGAGAGCCGCTACGTCTATCACCCCACCGAGGCCGCTCTCGCCACCGAGTATCGCCAGCGCGACTATGTGGATGTCTGGTCGACCCTGCGTTCGAACTTCACCCCCGATCAGCGCTGACCCAGACCGATGCACCAATGCGGGGCCGTCAGGCCCCGCCCCTGACGAAAGGACCGAATTCGAATGAAACTGGCAACGTTGAAGAAAGGCCGCGACGGCGAACTGATCCTCGTCTCTCGTGACCTCTCGCGCGCGGTAAGTGCCGCCGACATCGCGGCGACTCTCCAGCAGGCGATCGAGGAGTGGGACGCCGTGAGCCCCAGGCTCGAGGCACGCTACGCCGAGCTCAACGAGGGCCGTGCCGACGGCGCCTTCGACCTCGACCAGAACGCCCTGCACTCACCGCTGCCGCGCACCTACCACTGGGCCGACGGCTCCGCCTACCTGAACCATGTCAAGCTGGTGCGCCAGGCGCGCAACGCCGAGATGCCCGAGACCTTCTGGCATGACCCGCTGATGTACCAGGGCGGCGGTGACAAGTTCCTCGCCCCCACCGAGGATATCGAGGCGATCAGCGAGGAGCACGGCATCGACTTCGAGGGCGAGATCGCCGTGGTCACCGACGATGTCCCCATGGCCGTCACGCCCGAACAGGCAGCCAGGCACATCAAGCTGGTGATGCTGGTCAACGACGTCAGCCTGCGCGGCCTGATCCCCGGCGAACTCGCCAAGGGCTTCGGCTTCTTCCAGGCCAAGCCGGCTTCCGCCTTCTCGCCCATCGCCGTCACCCCTGACGAGCTGGGCGATGCCTGGCAGGACGGCAAGGTGCACCTGCCGCTCACCGTGCACCTCAACGGCGAGAAGTTCGGCGAGCCCGAGGCCGGCCCCGACATGATCTTCAGCTTCCCGCAGCTGGTCGCGCATGCTGCCAGGACCCGTTACCTGGGCGCCGGTGCCGTCGTCGGTTCGGGCACCGTTTCCAACCCGGACCCCGACGGTGGCCCCGGAAAGCCGGTGGCCGATGGCGGCGTAGGCTACAGCTGCCTGGCCGAGGTGCGCATGGTGGAGAAGATCCTTCACGGGGACAGCAAGACGCCCTTCATGCGCTTCGGCGACCGGGTGCGCATCGAGATGTTCGACCGGGACGGCAAGAGCATCTTCGGTGCGATCGACCAGCAGGTCGTCAGGTACGAGCCCAAGTGAGCCAGCGGAGACGCGACGATGACCACGCTCTACGGCTACTTCCGCTCGTCGGCCGCCTACCGGGTTCGCATCGCCCTGAACCTCAAGGACCTTAGCTATGACCAGGTCCCGGTCAATCTGGTGAAGGGCGAACAGCGCCTTGATGCGAACCTCGGCCGCAATGCCCAGGGACTGGTGCCCAGCCTGGTGACGGACAATGGCCTGGTGCTCAACCAGTCGCTGGCGATCTGCGAATACCTCGACGAGCGCTACCCGGAACCGCCCCTGCTGCCGGCCGATGCTGTGGGGCGGGCCCGGGTGCGTGCCCTGGCCCAGCTGGTGGCCTGCGAGATTCACCCGCTCAACAACCTGCGGGTGCTGAAGTACCTGGTGAATGAGCTGGGCGTGGACGAGGAGGCCAAGCTCGGCTGGTACCGCCACTGGATCGCCGAAGGCTTCGGCGCCCTGGAGATCCAGCTTTCCCGGGAGGCCGGCAGCGGCGACTTCTGCCATGGCGATACGCCGAGCCTGGCGGATATCTGCCTGATCCCCCAGGTCTACAACGCCGAGCGCTTCGAGTGCGATCTCTCGGCCTACCCGACCATCCGGCGCATTGCCGCCAACTGCCGGACACTTCCGTCCTTCGCCGCAGCGGCACCGGAGGCACAGCCCGACGCTCCCTGATATACTATAAGCAGGCTAATAAAGCGGGCAGGGCACTCGGCGTCATGCCGATGCCCTGCCCGTTAATGCGACTGCCATAACAATCCAAGGAGCCTTCGGGTGCTGAAACTGATCTCTCCCGCGACCGTGGTCGTGCTGGCGGCGCTGACCGCCCTGGGCCCCCTCGCCACCGACATGTACCTGCCGGCCATGCCGCAGATGGCCGCGGCACTCGACACCGGTCCCGACCAGGTCCAGCTGACCCTGAGCCTCTACATGGCAGGATTCGCCCTGGCCCAGCTGTTCTGTGGCCCGATCTCGGACCGCTTCGGGCGCCGACCGGTGATGATCGCCGGCTTCACCCTCTTCCTGGCCGCCAGCCTGCTGTGCGCCTTCGCGCCCAGCATCGAGTGGCTGCTGGCGGGGCGCTTCCTGCAGGCCCTGGGGGGTGCCGCCGGTCCGGTACTGGGGCGCGCCGCGGTACGCGACATCTACGGCCCGGTGGAGGCCGGCCGCGTGCTTTCCTACATGGCCAGTACCATGGCCCTGGCGCCGGCGCTGGCCCCCGTGGTGGGGGCGGGGTTGTTGCTGTTCTTCGGCTGGCCATCGATCTTCCTGCTGCTGTCCGTCTACGCGGTGGTCATGCTGCTGGTACTGGCCCTGCTGATGCCGGAACCGCTGCCTCCCGAGCGTCGTCAGTCGACAGCCCCCGGCGTGATACTGGCCAACTACCGCATGCTGCTGACCCAGCGCAGCTTCATCGGCTATACGCTGATCAACGCCAGCGGTTTCGCCGGCCTCTTCGCCTTCCTGTCGGGCTCCTCCTTCGTGCTCATCGAGTACATGGGCATGACACCCTTCGAGTACGGGGTCGGCTTCACGCTGATCGTCGCCGGGTTCTTCTCCGGTACGCTGTTCAGCGGCCGCTATAGCCACCGCCTGGGTCGCGACCGCCTGCTGCTGCTGGCCACCTCGCTATGTGCCCTGGCCGGGACGAGCATGGCGGCGCTGGCCCTGTTCGGCATGCACCAGCCCTGGGCCGTGGTCGGCCCGCATATCGTCTTCCTGTTCGGTTTCGGCATCGTGATGCCCCAGAGCATGGCGGGAGCCCTGGCGCCCAACCCGCAGTGCGCCGGCTCCGCCTCGTCGCTGTTCGGTTTCCTGCAGATGACCATCGCCGCCCTGGGGGGTGCCCTGGTCGGCCAGCTCCATGACGGCACCTCACGCACCATGGCCACGGCCATTGCCCTGGGCGGGCTGCTCTCGTTCACCGCCTTCATGGGGCTGGTCCGACAGCCTCGAAGACGTGTCTCGACGTCACGGCAACTGGCCGATGATGACCTGCCCTGAGCGCTCCTGCACTGACAACCGGCGGGGCCACGCTTCGGCGTGGCCCCGCCGGCATGCGGCATAACAAGCGGTGCGCCTCAGGCCGCATCGGCGGCGATGGTCATGGGTCGACCATTGCGCAGCTCCTCCAGCAGCCTGACCTGGCGAGTCCGAGCCTGATCGGCGGCGTGCTCACGCACCGGGCCATAGCCGCGTATCTCCTCCGGCAGCTTGGCCAGCGCCAGGGCAGTGGCATGACTGCTGTTGTCGAGGCGCTGCACCAGCTCGTCGATCAGTGCTTCGTACTCGGCCAGCAGCTGGCGGTCCAGCTTGCGGTCGGCACTGAAGCGGAAGGGGTCCAGGGGGCCATTGCGCAGGCCACGCAGCCTGGCCAGCCCCTTCATGGCCTTGAGCATCCAGGGCCCGAAACGACGCTTCACCGGGCGCCCCTGGGCGTCCTTTCGACCGCCGAGCAGCGGTGGCGCCAGGTGGAAGGTGAGCGAGTAGTCGCCTCCGAAGGTCGCCTCCACCTCTTCGAGGAAATCGCTCTCGGTAAAGAGGCGCGCCACCTCATACTCGTCCTTGTAGGCCATCAACCGGTAGAGCTGGGTGGCCACCGCCTGGGTCAGGGCCTCACCGGCCTCGAGGCGGGCTTCGGCCTCGCGCACCCTGGCCACCTTCTGTAGATAGCGATCGGCATAGGCAGAATTCTGGTAGCGCGTCAGCGCCCGCGCATTGCGGGCAACCACCTCGTCGAGGCTGGCATCGGCGGAAAGCGGCGTATCGTCCAGGCGCCGCTGCAGGGTGTCCGGCTCCACCGCCGCCAGGCGGCCCCAGGCGAAGGCGCGCTGGTTCCTGTCGATGGCCACGCCATTGAGTTCGATGGCGCGCTTGAGCGCCGCCTCGCTGACCGGCAGCAGGCCCTGCTGCCAGGCGAAGCCGAGCATCATGACGTTGGAGAAGACAGTGTCTCCCATCAGCTGCTCTGCCAGGCGGTTGGCGTCCAGGGTCGAGAAGTTGGCCTCACCCACGGCGTCGCGCAGCAGGGACAGCCGCTGGTCCGCCTGCATGTCGGCGTCGCGGTAGAGTACATGGTCGGCGGTGGCCAGCTCGGCGAGGTTGGCCACGACCCGGGTGGTACCCGCCTGGAGCACATCCAGGGCCTTCTGGGAGCTCCCCACGACCATGTCGCAGGCGATCACGGCATCGGCCTGACCGGCCTCGATGCGCACCTGGTGGAGGTCGGCGGGCTCGGGGGCCAGGCGCACATAACTGAGCACGGTGCCGCCCTTCTGGGCAAAGCCCATGAAGTCGAGCACGCTGGTACCGCGCCCCTCCAGGTGGGCGGCCATGGTAATCAGCTGTCCCACGGTCACCACGCCAGTGCCGCCAACGCCGCCCACCAGCAGGTCATAGGGCCGAGTCAGCATGGGCGCCTGGGGCACCGGCAGCGCCGCCACCTTGCGCCAGAAGGCTTCGTCGACGCCGACACCCTGGCCCTTGCGCAGCTCGCCACCCTCCACGGTGACGAAGCTGGGGCAGAAGCCGCCCACGCAGGAGAGGTCCTTGTTGCAGGAGGATTGATCGATCCTGCGCTTGCGCCCCAGCTCGGTCTCCCGGGGTACCACCGAGAGACAGTTGGACTGCACCGAGCAGTCGCCGCAGCCCTCGCAGACGTGATGGTTGATGAAGACGCGTCGAGCCGGATCCTCCATCAGGCCACGCTTGCGGCGACGACGCTTCTCGGCGGCACATACCTGGTCATAGATCAGCACAGTGCAGCCGGGGATCTCACGCAGCTCGCGCTGCAGGGTATCCATCTCGTCGCGGTGGTGGAAGGTCACGCCCTCGGGGAAGGTTTTCTCCTGGCCGCGATACTTCTCGGGTTCGTCGCTGACCACCACGATACGCTTCACGCCCTCTGCCGCGGAGCTGCGGGCGATCATCGGCACGGTGATCTGGCCGTCGACCGGCTGGCCGCCGGTCATCGCCACGGCATCATTGAACAGCACCTTGTAGGTGATGTTGATCCCCGCCGCGACCGCCTGGCGGATCGTCATGGAACCGGAGTGAAACCAGGTACCCTCGCCCAGGTTCTGGAACACGTGGCCATTGCCGGTATAACGGCTCTTGCCCACCCAGTTGACCCCCTCGCCACCCATCTGGATCAGCGACTCGGTCTGGCGGCCCATCCACGAGGCCATGAAGTGGCAGCCGATGCCGGCCAGCGCCTTGCTGCCCTCCGGCACCTTGGTGGAGCTGTTGTGGGGGCAGCCGGAGCAGAAGTAGGGCAGGCGACGCACGCCGCCCAGCTGCCGAGCCTCAGCGCGGCAGCGATCCAGCTTGCCGAGGCGCTCGCTCAACTCGATGGTGAAGAAGCGCTCCAGGCGTTCGGCCACGTAGCCCGCCAGCAGCCGCGGGCCGAGCTCGCCCACATAGGGAATCAGCGGCTTGCCCGCCTCGTCCTGCTTGCCGATGATCAGCACCTCGCCGGGCCGGTCCGGCTCGGACATGTACTCCTTGATCTGGCTCTCGATGATGCCGCGCTTCTCCTCGATCACCAGGATCTCCTGCTTGCCATGCACGAAATCGAGGATGCCGCGGCGATGCAGGGGCCACACCATGCCCACCTTGTAGAGCTCCACCCCCAGCTCGCGCAGGGCCGCCTCGTCGAGGCCCAGCAGGCGCAGCGCCTCGAGCAGGTCCAGGTGGCCCTTGCCAGTGGTGACGATGCCGAAGCGCGCCTGCTCATTGGCGTAGAGGCGTCTGTCGATGGGGTTGGCACCGGCGAAGGCCTGGACCGCCGCCAGCTTCTGCTCGATGCGGGTCTCCAGCTGGGGGCCGGGCAGGTCCGGCCAGCGGTAGTGGAGGCCATCTTCCGGGGGCGTGAAGTCGGTCGGCGTCACGAAGGTGGGCAGCGGCGGCACCTCGACGGAGGCACCGCTCTCCACGGTCTCGGAAACCGCCTTGAAACCCACCCAGCAGCCGGAGTAGCGGGACAGCGCATAGCCCCAGAGACCGAATTTCTCATATTCCGCCAATGAAGCAGGGTTCACGACCGGCATAAACCAGGCCATGAAGGCCACATCGGACTGGTGGGGCATGGAGGAGGAGACGCAACCGTGGTCATCGCCGGCCACCACCAGCACGCCGCCGTTGGGCGAGCTGCCGTAGGCATTGCCGTGCTTGAGGGCGTCGCCGGCGCGGTCCACCCCCGGCCCCTTGCCGTACCAGAAGCCGAAGACGCCATCGACCTCCCTGTCCGGATCGGTCTCCACCTGCTGGCAGCCCAGCATCATGGTGGCGGCCAGGTCCTCGTTGATGGCCGGCACGAAATCGACATGGCAGGCGTCCAGAGACGCCTTGGCCTGCCACAGGGCCTGATCGACGCCGCCCAGGGGAGAACCCCGGTAGCCACTGATCAGGCCCGCCGTGTGACGGCCATCACGGCGGTCCAGCTCGGCCTGACGCAGGGCGATGCGCACCAGGGCCTGGGTGCCGGTGACGAAGATCCGGCCCGTTGCGCGGGAGTAACGGTCACTGAGCTGGTAGTCGTCGAGCAGCACGGGAGAAGTCATGGTCATTGTCGCCACCTTCGCGGGGAGTGGGCTTTCGCGTTGTAGGCGAGGAGTCTAGTCAAGGTGCCGCTAAAGGTGCTTGCAAACTTGCCGCCGAAGCCGCCATCATTCGAAAGATAATTTCGGAAAAAAACAATTGAAGAAATATTCTTCGCAATCTTCGACCTTGGTGTAAACCACAAGGGGTCTCCTCATGGCTTCCGACGCGTCCCTGGACGCCTACGACAGAAAGATCCTGCGCCTGCTCCAGGCCCGGGGTCGCATCACTAACCAGCAGCTGGCGGAGGAGATCGGCCTCTCCTCGGCGGCCTGCTGGCGACGGGTCAAGGCCCTGGAGGAGAGCGGCACCCTCAGGCGCTTTACGGCCCTGGTGGATCCGGCCCGTGTCGGTCAGCCGCTCACCGCCCTGGTGATGGTGACGCTGGTGCGCCACCATATCGACAATACCGCCGAGTTCGAGCGGCGCATCCTGGAGTATCCGGAGGTACTGCAGTGCTACGCCACCACCGGCAATGCCGACTTCGTGCTGCGGGTGGTGAGTGAGGACATGGCCGCCTATGATCGCTTTCTCAATGAGAAGCTCTTCACCCTGGCAGGCATCTCCCAGGTGAGCTCGAATTTCGCCCTGCGCGAGATCAAGAACGAGACGGCCATTCCGATTCACTGACCCCGGTGTGGAATGACGCTCAGCGTTCGACGTCGCGTCTTCACCCCCTGTCAGCGCCCCGGGGAAACCCCGGTCAGGCTGGCGGGATTGACTGCCCATGTGCCGGCCAGAGCCGGAAGGGACACCGCCTGGAATGCTGACCTCGAGCCTTCGCCATCTCCGCAACGGCATGCCTGGCATCTGGCTCATGCTGGCCCTGGCCGCCTGGGCACCCGGGCTCGCGGCACAGGCCCCCTCCCCCGCCTACAGCGATGCCATCCAGGTACTGGCGTCCTACCATCGCGGCAGTCCCTGGTCCGATGAGCTCATCGACCGGGTCAGCGAGGCAGTGGCGCGGCTGGAGTGGCCCGATGGCATGCATGTGGATTACCTGGATGCGCGTCGCCTCGACGAATCGGCCGCGTTCGAGATCCAGCGCCGTCGCCTGGAGGGGCGCACCGCAGTGGATCCGGCCTCGCGCCTGCTGCTGATCGATGATGCCGCGCTGCGCTTCTATCTCCGCCATGGGCAGGCGCTGGGCCATCCGCCGAGGGTCGTGGCGGTCGGCATCAATGACCCGGAGCTGCGTCGACGCGCCATCGCGGAAGGGGTCAAGGTCATTGTCACCACCGCCGTGGAGCGGCAGTCGCTGACCTTCCTGAAGGCCCTGTTCGGTGAACCTCTGCCACTGCTGGTACTCGGAGACACCACCGGCAGCGGCGAGCACCTGACGCAGACCTTCCTGAGTAGCGTGGAGACGCTACCAGGCATCAGGGTGGCACGGCTTCTCCGGGACTGGACGCCCGAGCAGGTCCTGGAGACCCTCTCCACCCTGCCGAACGACACTCGGGTGTACCTCATCGAGGGCCAGACCACCGGCGCGGCAGACCTGGACCCCGAGGCACGCCACTGGCTCGAGCACCTTGCCCGCCAAGGCGTGCGAGTCTTCTGCCACCTGCCCTACCAGGTGCGGCTGGGCTGCGCCGGTGGCGCACTGCTGGATACGCGACGCCTGAGTGGGCTGGCAGTGGAGTCGCTGATCAGTCCGGCCTTCGCCTCCCTGCCGTCAGTGCAAGAGGTCGGGGCAGGACGCTATGCCCTGCATGCCAGGTTCCACCAGTACCTGCCCGAGACACGCCGCGAAGAGGTGGAGTGGCTCGGCGTGGAGGGCAGCCTGGCCACCGCCGACAGCCGGATCATGAGACTCTTCTGGGGCGGCACCCTGGTCATCGGCGTCATGCTGGCGGGCCTGCTGCTGCTGTGGGTCTCCCGTCGCCGCGCACGACAGGCCCAGCGTCGCCTCGCCATCGACCCTGCCAGCGGGCTGCCGACCCGCCAGGTCCTCGAGAGCGAATTCGCGACGCTGCCCCCCGGCGGCTGGCTGTTCGCGCTGCTGTCGCCGGGACTGCGTGACTACCGGCGCCATGTCGGCCTGCCGGCGGCCCAGGCGGTGTTCCGCGAGCAGCTGGACCTCCTGCGCTTCCAGCTGCCGCGAGGGGCCAGGCTCTACCTGAATACCGACCTGGGCGTCATCGGTCACTTGCCCGCCCAGTACGGCGATGACGGTGCCACGGCGTTCGACCGCTTCATCGCCAGACTGGGTCCTAATGCGGACGAGACGGGACAGCGTCGCCTGGCCTGGTACGGCAGCCTGCTGCGCTGGTCCGGCACCGAGACGGACTTCGCCCAGTGCCGGGCAGCGCTGGACGATGGCCTGTTTCGACTGGAGCGCCAGGGCTGGCGTCAGCCGGTGATACGGGTGAAACCCATGGAGCGCCGCCAGGCCACGCGCTTCCGACAGCTTGCGGAGGCCCTCGAGCGATTGATCCCCCACCCCGAGTCGGAGTGGCGTCTGGTCATTCAACCCAGGGTTTCCCCGGATGATGGTCGGCTCCGTGGCGCCGAGGTACTGCTGCGCTGGCGCCATCCCGAGCTCGGGGACATATCCCCCCTCGAGTTTCTACCCGTGGTCGAGATCCTCGACCTCTCGTGGGCCATGGACCACTGGGTCATGACCCATAGCCTCGCCTGGCTGGCCAGCGTGCGGGACACCCTGCCCGACCTCGAGCACCTCTCCTTCAACGTCAACCTGGCCACGCTCTCCACCGCACGTTTCCGCGAAGCGCTGATGGCACAGCTGCAGGCACAGGGGCTGTCGCCGGCCATGGTGGAGCTGGAGATCACCGAGCACGCCGACTTCGGTGACCTCGAGACCCTCGAGGCGCACATGAACCGGCTCGGACAACAGGGCGTGCGGCTGGCGCTGGACGACTTCGGCACCGGCCATACCGCTTTCCGACTGCTGCAGCGCCTTCCCTTCAACGTGATCAAGATGGACCGCAGCCTGCTTCTCGCCGCCGACGCGCATCGCCAGGGCCGCGACGCCTACGCCGCCATGGTGCAGTTCGCCAGCCACCTGGGAATGAAGGTCGTCGCCGAAGGTGTCGAGGCGTCCGGCCAGGCCGACTGGCTGGGCTCGCTGGGTATCGACGAGGTACAGGGCTTCCTGTTTGCCAGGCCGCTGGAGCTGGACGCCATGCTGGCCACTTACGGGATACCGGCAAGCTGACGCCCGGAGCACGCCGGCGCTGGAGTTCGGCTAGCGAGTCACGCCATGCTCGCACCCTGCCGCGCCTCGTCGATGGCGGCCATCACCCGCTCGACCTCGGGCACGCGGTGGGCCAGGGCCAGCGACAGCTGGGCAAGAAAGTGGGCCTCCTGCTCCTCGGGCAGGGCGTCGAGGGTCTCGGCCAGGTGCTCGTAGACTCTCTCCAGGTCGGCAAAGGGCAGTGTCGCGTCGGTCATGATCTTTCTCCTTCCAGGGCCCGACCTTGGGCAAGGCTCAGGGCAGCGTCGAGGGTGTCAGGCTCAAACGTCTTCCAGCGGGCCGCCACATGGCGGTCGGGACGCACCAGGTAGGCCGTCCCCGGCGCGGCACCATAGCCGGCGAACAGGCTGCCATCGGGGTCGACCAGGGCCTCCTCGTCGCCCGGCGCCCGGGCCAGGCGCAGCAGGGTGAGACCGACCCCATCGGCCTGAATCGCCTCGAGCTTGCGCTTCAGGGCCGGTTCGATCTCGCCGGCCTCGCTGAAGTGCAGCAGGTTGAAGCCCGTGCCGAGGTGCTCGAGCAGGAAGTCATCATCACCCAGGCGGCGATTGTTCAAGGGCGCGCCGGGGATCGGCCCGGCCGCGAAGGCGGCATCGTCGGCCAGGGTCAGCGGGCTCTCCGCATAGGTATAGGGGGTGACCTGACGCGGATTGGCGAAGCCGCTGGCGTAATCATTATGGCAGGACAGCGCCAGAGCGGCATTGCGCATCAGCCGGTAACCGCGGGTGGGCGGCGTCATGAAGCGCGTGCTCTTGCCGGCATTGGCGAAGACATCCA